>NZ_JALKIM010000001.1 GCF_023050945.1 Anaerobiospirillum sp. NML120448
TCTGATAGCAACTTTCGTCTTTCCCCCGAAGGGAGCATGCGGTATTAGCAGTCGTTTCCAACTGTTGTCCCCCACTATCAGGCAGATTCCCAGGTATTACTCACCCGTCCGCCACTCGTCAGCAAAAGAAGCAAGCTTCTTTCCTGTTACCGTTCGACTTGCATGTATTAGGCCTGCCGCCAGCGTTCAATCTGAGCCATGATCAAACTCTTCACTTTAATGATTCGTTTGAAGTGCAACTATAACTAGTTGCCAGTATGTTGGCTTAAAACTCAAAGTTCTTAACTTAAAGAACCCACACAGATTGTCTGTACTTATCAATTTTCAAAGAACTTCAAAACGCTTGGTTTTTGCAGCTGTTCGCTTTAATGCGTGACAGCGGAAACGTATTTTAATGATTTTTAACCCCACGTCAACACTTTTTTAAAAAATTTTTAAAGTTTTTTTGCTATTCTGTAAAAATTTCCGATATTTATCAGCTTTATCAACTGTGTTTTTTCAACTTTAAAAACTAGGATAATTTCAAATTAAAGCCAAAATTAAGCACCAAAAATGATCAAAGCTGCAAATTATTAGGTAAAAAAGCCGAAATCTTCTGAAAACCAAAATGCTTAAAAGTTGCCTCTAACTGCTTTTTCTCAATTCCCTCACAATGTCCTGTATAAAAAGCCTCTACAGGGCCTAGTAAAGAACCATCTGATAAGCTCAGTGGAGAGCCCTCTATCGGGCTCTCCACTGAGGTAGGCTCACAGCTTTCATTTTTGCTGCCTATCTTATCTGCTAAAAGAGACTTTACTCGTCGAGCTACGGCTTCACCTGAATCAATGAATTTCATATTAGGGCCTAAAACTTTAGCAATATCATCTTTTACTAAAGGAAAATGGGTGCAACCTAATACCACTACATCAGGTTTATTAGCCTCATCTAATTGCAATATAGGCTCTAAAATTTTCTTAAGGCGCTCAAGCTTGTCCCTTTCATAGTCATCCAAGCTAGCACAGCTGTTGGCTGTGCCAACGGCACATCCATCGGAGCTGCTGTTGGTGCATCCAGTAGCAACGCCGTTGGCGTTGCCACTGGCGGCATTGGCACTGGTGTTGCCATTAGTTGGAACTGAGCCTTGGCTATTTTTAATGAGCTGCTCTTCGGCTAAGCGCACCAGATCCTGAGAGCCAATTTTTAAAACCTTGCAATCACTAGCAAACTCATTGATTAAAAAATCGGTATAGCTACGATGCACTGTTCCTTGCGTAGCTAACAGGCAAATATTATGTTTTTTAGAAATTTTGGCTGCTGGCTTAATAGCTGGTACTACTCCAACAATAGGAATAGTAAAAATTTCACGCAAGGTAGGTAACACAATAGTACTAGCAGTATTACAAGCAATCACTATCAAATCAGGCTGAAGTTTTGAGCATAAGCTTTGTAGTAAGTTACTTACTCTCTTTTTTAAAAACACTTCACTTTTATTGCCATAAGGAAAACACTCATGGTCAAAAAGATAGTAAAAAAGAGCTTGCTTATTAGCTTTATAAACCTCTTGCATGACAGATAAACCGCCCACGCCTGAGTCGAACATTAAAATTTTAGGTGCTTGATAACTGCTCATATAAGCTCTCCTTGGTGCCCTAACTTATTAGTCATTATAGCGCCTAGTGCTGGCCATAAATCTTAGCTACTAACACTCATTAGCATGAAAAGGGCATTTTTGCTAATATGAGCCGAGCGTTTTTTTAGGTATTGATAGGACTGTTAACATGTTACCTGTTTTACTAACTACTACAGATAAGGATAATTACCAAGCTTACCTTGATGAAAAGATTACTAGAGTCTTTAACATGTTAAAAGAAACACTAAAAGACTCAGATAGCCCTTTAGGCTATCAAGATCTTTTAGCTATTGAGCCTCAAGTACATGCCTCAATTCCAGAGCACTATCGTATGAGAGCTGAGTTTTCAGTCTTTCACCATAATCAAGATTCTTTTGATTATGCTATGTACGAACCTAACTCCAAGCCACGTAAAGTTATCTTACTTAAAGACTTTCCAGGCTGTACTGTAGCTATCAATCAAGCTATGGCTGCACTTCGTGAGCATTTACCTAAATACCAAGTTATTAAGCGCAAACTCTTTGGTGCTGACTTTTTAAGTAACACCCAAGGCGATGTGGTTATTTCTTTAAACTATCACAAAAAGCTAACCGAAGAATGGGAGAGCGAGGCTCAGCAGTTACGTAACGATTTAACCAACTGCGGCCTTAACTGCTCTTTAGTAGCTCATGCTAAAAAGCAAGTTTTAGTAGTAGGCAATGATTATGTCATTGAGACCATTCCAACTACCCGTGGTGACATTAAATTAAAGCAAGTAGAAGGTACCTTTTCTCAACCTAATGCTACTGCATGTTCAGCCATGCTTAACTTTGCTATTGCTTGTGCTCAAGAAGGTCTTGATAAAGCTAAAGCACAATCCCTTGATCATCAAAAGGACTTAATTGAGCTTTACTGCGGTTCAGGTACTTTTACTGTAGCTCTAGCACCTTTATTTAATAAGGTCTTTGCCACTGAGGTAGCCCGAGTTCCTACTAATACTGCATTTTTCAATATGGAGCTCAATAATATCAATAATATTAAGCTAGCTCGCCTTAGTGCTTTAGAGGTAACCGAAGCCTTAAATCATGTTAGATCTTTTAGACGTTTAGAAGAAAAAGAGATTAACTTAGATGACTACAACTTTGGCACTCTATTAATTGATCCGCCTCGTGCTGGTTTGCAAGATGAGGCAGCCTTAAAATTCACTGCTCAATATGATCGTGTAATTTATATTTCTTGTGGTCCAGAGTCTTTAGCCTCTGATCTTAAGTATTTAAGTAAGACTCATAAAATTGAACGTCTGGCTTTCTTTGATCAATTCCCATATACCAACCACTTAGAAAGTGGCGTATTACTAGTAAGACGTTAATTTTCACCTCCTTACCCATCAAAAAAGGCAAGCTTAATCATAAGCTTGCCTTTTGTACTAATTTAACTAAATCTTATTTAGTAGTTGTTATGCCATGTAGTTCTCTGGCATTGGAATCTGAGCTACGCCAGAATCAACAGCAGCCTGAGCTACAGCACGTGAAACTTGTGGTAATAAGCGTGGATCCATTGGCTTTGGAATTACATACTTAGGACCAAACTCAAGCTTGTAATCTACCTGTGCAGCCTTAACAACTTCCTCTGGTACAGGCTCTTGAGCTAAGAGACGAATAGCATTCATAGCAGCTAACTTCATCTCTTGGTTAATGCAAGTTGCACGAACGTCTAAAGTGCCACGGAATAAGAATGGGAAGCACAATACGTTGTTAATTTGGTTAGGGTAGTCAGAACGGCCAGTACCCATAATAATATCTGGACGAACACGAGCTACTAACTCTGGCTCAACCTCAGGATCTGGGTTAGAGCAAGCAAATACTACAGCCTTTGGAGCTAAGCTCATTAAGTCAGCTTCAGTAATTAAGCCAGGACCAGATACACCTAATAAGATGTCAGCACCAGCACAAGCCTCTGATAAGGTCTTAGGACCAGCATCGTTAACAAAGCGTGGCTTCTCACCATTGTTGTACTGAGCACGATCAGAACGAATTACGCCGTGGCGGTCAACCATGAAGAATTTGCTCTTATCAGCACCAGCTGCAATTAAGAGGTCAGAACAAGCAACACCAGCAGCACCAGCGCCTACGCAAACAACCTTACAATCCTCAAGCTTCTTACCTTGAAGTTGTACAGCATTTAAAATACCAGCGCAGCTTACAATAGCGGTACCGTGTTGGTCGTCGTGGAATACTGGTACATTGCAGCGCTTAATTAACTCACGCTCAATCTCAAAGCACTCAGGAGCCTTAATATCCTCAAGGTTAATACCACCGAAAGTATCAGCAATGCACTCAACAGTAGTAATAAACTCATCTACAGTCTTATTCTTGACTTCAATATCAATAGCATTGATGTGAGCAAAGCGGTTGAATAAGAGAGCCTTACCTTCCATTACTGGCTTAGAAGCTAATGGACCTAAATTGCCTAAACCTAAAATAGCAGTACCGTTAGAGATAATAGCAACAGAGTTACCCTTACCAGTATAGCGATAAGCATCATTTGGGTTCTTAGCAATCTCAAGAACTGGCTCAGCAACACCTGGGCTATAAGCTAAAGTTAAATCACCTGCAGTCTCAGCTGGCTTGGTGATAACAATCTTGAACTTACCTGGTACTGGTTTCTCGTGATACTCTAAAGCGGCATCATGTAAAGACTTATGATCCAAGGCATCCCCCTTAAATATTGAAAAGCCTAGTTTTAAAAATTTCAGCCATCGAGCTAACAACTACCAAGAGCATTTGGTTGCGAAATATTGTTAGCAATGGTCTTTAAAAATTCATAACGTTTGCAACGTAATAAAACAACACACAACAGTTTAAGACAAAAAAGAATTTCAGCACCAAAAAATTTGAGAATCTAGTCGTACTTTTTACAAAATTGTTGAGGGTATTTTGCTAAACATTGATCAAACTCGCAAATATACTAACTCTTGGTAGTAATTAATATAATACTAGCTTGCAACTAGGTAAATAGTCTACAAGCTACTGTTCATCAATGTTTTAAGCCTAGATTAAGAACATATTATTTTAATCATTTGCTGCTTTCACATTGATAAATATCGAATTTTTCACAATTATCAATCTCTACTTTTACTCAAAAAAATTTGAGTAACTTGATTAAAAAATTAAATTAATAAAAATTCTTATTCCCCACAACAATACAAAGAACCATTAGCATTGCTCTATCACAGAGCCTAAAAACAAAAACGCCCAGTCCTAAAAAAGGAACTGGGCGTTTTTATTTTGATGACACAGCTGCAACTTTTAACAAATTGCAGTGTGCTTCTCAAAAGAATCTTACTGCTGCTTCTGAGCGCCGAGCATACCGAAGCGCTTCTTGAAGGCTTCTACACGACCACCAGTGTCAACGATCTTTTGCTTGCCAGTGAAGAATGGGTGGCATAAAGAGCAAACTTCGATATCGATATCGTGACCAGCGGTAGAACGAACTTGGAACTTGTTACCGCAAGAGCAACGTACGTTTACTAACTCGTACTGTGGGTGAATATTCTTTTGCATTTGGACCTCAGTGCATGTCGCCATTCAGCCACAAACTATATACGCGCCGAACACCACATGCGGTTATGAAAAAAAGCGCCTTATGATAATTGATCTGAAACACAAATACAACCTTATTTCAAAAAATTGTTTAATTATGTTTAAGGCTGGATAACTTTTAGACAATCTTTGGCCTTAAATCTTAAGTAAAACTCTGCAAACACTGATAAATAAGGCTTTAATCAGGATAAAAGACAACAATATGAGCAATGATAGAGCTTTTAGCTCATAATAATAAGACTATTTAATTACAACTTTTTGCTAGTGTTTTTTTACCCAAGGAGAACGCATCAAGGCTAATCTTAGTTTTAGGATGCCCAATTATTGTTATGAATACCAATAAAAATAACAAAAACTCCCATGAGATTGGTTCCTTGGGATTATTAGCTAACTTTGCTGACTCTTACCATAGTGACAACAGCAATGATCCAAGCTCTAGCTTTGGAGCAAGTATCGATTATGACTCTTATGGCACCAAGAGCGCCACTCCCATCACTAGCTTTAGCGTAGATCCTGCCACCATTTTGGCCCAACGCACCAGCAGAGCTGGCGCTAGCGTCAGTGCTAGTGCTAGTTCCAGCTTAGCAGCTGGTGCTAGTGCTTGCACTACTGGGGCTAGAAAGGGCAAAAAAGCAACAAAAGAGGCCAGTGATAAGCAAAGCAACCAGATGTTTGGTGATAGTGAGGATGAACTTATTAGCGATCAAGAATTGATTGCTAAGCTTAATGAACAGGCACGCTCTGATGGCTTTACCATTATTCAAGTTGCTATTAATAGAGCTGTTTATTCTAGCTATGACTACAAACTTAAAGGTTGTGTAGGTGAGGAAATTATAGGCTCAAGAGTACTAGTACACTTTGGTGGCTTTAGCGATAAAACCAAGGAAATTGGTATTGTTGTTGGTATTGGAGCCCAAGCTCCTTTGTCCTATAAAATATTTAAGGAAGCACAGTTACTTGATGATAGCCCTATTATCAATGATGACATTATGCAAACCTTACGTTTTGCCTCTGCTTACTACCACTATCCTTTAGGACAAACTCTACCTATTGCTCTGCCTAAATTACTTAGAGAAGGCGATAAAGCTCGCTATAAAGAAGTGCCAGGTGTAGCAAGCACCATCAGTGATGAATTACACCTTACTTTAGCTCTTAAAAAAATGCGCTCTGAGGCGCAAAGAGAATTACTTAAATTACTACAATTAGGCCCATTTAAGCGTACTGAGTTAAAGGAGCAAGGATTTAATAGCGCTCAGATAAATGCCTTAATTAAAAAAGGCCTAGCTAAAAGCGTTGACTGCGCTAAAGATATACCACCTTATGACTTGTTGGCCCATGCGCAAAAAAATGATCTCATAGCCAATAATCCTTTTACTCTTAATTCAGAGCAACAGCATGTTCTTGAGAGCATCAACACTCATCAAGGCTATGGAGTATTTTTACTCAATGGTGTGACAGGTTCAGGTAAAACTGAGGTCTATCTGCAAGCCATTGAGCACACCCTTAAACAAGGAAAAAGGGCTTTGGTCTTAGTGCCTGAAATTGCCTTAACTCCACAAACCTTTAGACGCTTTTATCAGAGATTTAAAGTACCTATTGCGACTTTGCACTCTCGTTTGAGCGATCGTGAGCGTTTAGATGCCTTTTTGGATATGGCTACCAATAGAGCCGCCATTTTGATCGGCACCAGATCAGCCATCTTTACCCCGATCAATGATTTAGGCCTCATTGTTATTGATGAGGAACATGATAGTTCCTTTAAACAAAGTGACACCTTACGTTATCACGCCCGCACCTTAGCTGTTAAGCGTGCTCAACTTAATAACTGTAAGTTAATCCTAGGCTCTGCTACCCCATCCTTGGAGTCTATTCATTGTTGTAATTTAAACTTTTTTAAGCGCCTCGACCTGTTAAAGCGAGCTCAAAAGGCTAAGCTGCCTCGTATGCATTTAATTGATTTGCGTAAAGACGAGCTTAAAGACAATGTATTAGCAGGCATTGGTGAAGTGGTTGAAAAAGCTGTAGGCATCTCTACAGCTAAGCATCAGCAGGCTTTACTATTTTTAAATAGACGTGGCTTTTCTCATGCCATGATCTGCCCTCATTGTGGTTATGTGCTCATGTGCCCTAAATGCGACGTGGCTTTAACCGTACATAAAGAGCAGCATCAACTAAAATGCCATGTCTGTGATGCTAAGTTTCAGCTAGTGGACTATTGTCCTTACTGCTTTCATGCCAACCAACATAAGTATCCCCTCATTGAAATTGGAGTGGGTACAGAGCAAGTAGCCCAGTACTTATCTGAGCGCTTTATGGATGTTGGTATTGAGCGTATTGACCGAGATGTTATTACCTCAAGAGAAGAGCTTGATAACAGCTTAAAACGTGTTTTGAATCATGACAGTGAAATTTTAGTTGGTACCCAGATGCTGGCTAAAGGACACGATTTTCCTGATGTCACCGTAGTTGGTATTTTGGATGTTGATGGTGGTCTTTACTGTGATGACTTTAGAGGCTTTGAATATACAGCCCAACTAATTACTCAGGTAGCAGGTCGTGCAGGTCGTGCTGACAAAGAGGGTGATGTTTATATTCAAACCCGACACCCAGAACATATACTGTTGCAAACTTTAGTAGATCCTAATTTTAACTACATCAAATTAGCCGATCAGCTATTAGCCATTCGTAAGGACAAGCAACAACCTCCTTATAGTTATCAAGCTTGTGTTATGGTTAACTCTACCAATAGAAATTTAGCCTTCTACACTTTACGTGACATTATGGCTAACTTTGAAAATAGAGCTGATAATATTTTGTTTGGAGTCAGACCTACCATCATATTATCTGACCGCACTGAAAAGCGCTTTAATCGCTATCACTTCCACTGTACTATCAATGCCGACACTAAAGAGTCTTTAGATAGAGTGCTAGATGAAATTACCACCATCTATAGCAAGCTCAAAAATCTTAAAGATTTGCGCTTTGCTATTGATGTAGATCCTATGACTGCTTACTAAATTAAAGGGCATTACAGATTATCTGTAATGCCCTTTAATCATTATTTATTAAAACGCTCTAAAACCTCTTTAGGCGTATTAGTCTCATTTAAATGTTCGTTTTGTGGGTTCTTAGGTAAGTTCAAACTAGCTTCCCATAAATAAACATATTTTAAGAAAGTGTAAATAAAGGCACTTTGAGCCGCCACATAGCCAGCCTTACCATCTAAAAAGCCTAGTTTTATAAAATAGAGCTTAACAAAGCTAAAAATAGGGCTGAAGATAATCTTCATTAGTGATGGTTTTTTGCCTTTAACAATGTAGCTTTGGGCTGACATGTAAGCATATTTGATAGTGCGGTTAAAGTGATCATTAACATCACGATAAGAGTAATGAATGATATAGCCTTTAAGTCTTTTTACTGGCAAATCGCTATTTAATGACTCATGGACGATTTCGCCTTCCCATCTTGGGTTGGCATCTCTTCTTACTAAGCGTAAGCGATAGTTTGGTTGCCAAGCATGCTTTAATAACTTACCTAAATAGAAAGTTAGTCTATTCATCTCAAAACTAGCTTGTTCATTAGCTCTAATGACACGAACAATATCAGCTTTAAGCTCATCATTGAGCACTTCATCGGCATCTAAAAACAAAATCCAATCGCAAGTGCACTTAGGGATTAAGGAGTTTTTCTGCTCAACATAGCCTTTAAACTCCTCAGTAAAAACCTTGGCTCCAAAAGCTTTAGCCACCTCAATAGTTTTATCAGTAGAAACAGAGTTAATTACTACAATCTCTGAGGCAATATCAGCTACCTTAGCCAAAGTAGCAGGCAATCTATCCTCTTCATTATGAGCAATAATAGCCACGGTCAAACTAAGCTTATTATTAGCAGCTAGAGTAGTTACAAAGTTAGGCTCAGACATAAAATTGCTCACCTTATTTTTGATAAAAATCTTGTAATGCAGGTAATAGAACTTGTTCTTTAATCTCAGGGCTTAAAACTTTAAGCTCTTTAGTATTAGGATCCAGCATATCTAAATCTAAAGTAACTGGATGCTCATTAGGATCGCCATATAAGGCCCAACGAGTATGCGAGTTAGACTTTCTAGTTGAGTAGAAGCAAATAGCGCTCTTATGATAGTTACCAGCAATTTGAGTAATGCCAGTACTTGGGCCAATAAACACCTTACAACTATCAACCATAGCCGCAGCTACTAATAATGAGTCAACATTAATAAAGGTATGAATATACTGATGATAATGCTCGGGGATCAAACTTAAAATTTGCTTGCAAGCTTCACGATTAGGCTCTATACCCATGATAATAATTTTAGGTGGTACTACCGCCAAGCTATCAGTACTGCCAGGCAAGCTAGCTTGATTGCCAGACAAGCCATAACGTCTAATATTATCCTCATTTAATAAGCCCTCGATAATCTGGGCATAACCTGTAATGGATAAGTTAGATCCTGAGCCACCAGTAAAGGGATTAACTAAAATAAAGTCCTCTCCCATCATACCTTCTTGGTGGAAATAGCTCACAATAGAGGCTTTTTCCCTTTGAGTGTAGATAATGCGATCAAAGCGCACCCCCACCTCATCAAAAAGATGTCTATCTAAAGAACGAACCAAATCAAGATTATACTCAGCTTCACTCTTTTGGCATAAAGAGCGACGTTGTCTTACGCCCTTATTGTAGTGAAAGAAAGACATAATCTTGGATAAAGGGCCAATACGAATGCTAGCCCCACAATCTTTAGCCAATTTTGAAATGCGGTTATCAGAAACTAAGGCAATAAAGACATCAGGATGATATTGAGCTAAATAATCTGCAATATCTTGCCCCTCTTTAAAGTGATCAATGCAAATACACTCATCAACACAATTGAGGTTTTTAGCAATCATCCAATTGTTCTTACTCACTAGAGCAATCACTTTGGCTTCTGGGTACATAGCCTTAGCTGTCGCAAAGGATGGAATAGAAACAACAAAATCGCCTATCTTATCCGTGCGCGAAATAATAATAGTTTTAATAGCACTCATAATCATCCCCCTTTAGGATGAGCTTTAGCCTAATAGCCCATACAATTGCTAAAAATTAGCTTTGATAGCCAAGAAAAAAGCCTATGTTTTGGCTAAACAGTAAATACTGCTATGTTATACTAAAAATTTTTTTCTAATACTAAGAAGATCATCTTTCTTAGTTTTTATCCTATTTTTTGTGCCACTTGAGGAGACCTCTGGGCTCAAACGCTACGTAGTACTTAAATTTGAGTCTTGGTTTTGTTGATAGCTTATGAAAAATATCGTTGCATCTTTAGTACTTGCAAGTCTTAACAAGTTAAAAGCAGATTTTGATATTCCAAGTGATATTGAAAGCAAGATCCGTATCGATCGTACCAAGGACAAAAGTCACGGCGATTTTGCTACCAACATTGCTATGTTATTAGCTAAGCCTTTAGGTAAGAACCCTCGTCAATTAGCCGAGTTAATTGTAGCTGCACTGCCTCAAGATGAGCGTGTTGCTAAAACTGAAATTGCAGGTCCTGGCTTTATTAACTTCTTTGTTAACTCTGACCATCAGGCCTCTCAACTACAAAATATGCTCCAAGATGAGCGCTTGGGAGTACCACTTGCAGCCACAGCACAAAATGTAGTGGTTGACTATTCAGCACCTAATGTTGCTAAAGAAATGGCCGTTCACCACATTCGCTCCACTGTTATTGGTGATGCTGTAGTACGTGTATTAGAGTTCTTAGGCCATAAGGTTACTCGTGCTAACCACGTAGGTGACTGGGGTACCCAATTTGGTATGCTCATCGCTTACTTAGAGAAATGCGAAAATGAAAGTGGCCAAGGCATGGATCTTAGCGACTTTGAAGCTTTCTACCGTGAGGCTAAGCGTTGCTTTGACGAAGATGAAAGCTTTGCTACCAAGGCTCGTTCTTACGTAGTACGCCTCCAAGGCGGCGATAGCTATTGCTACGACATGTGGCAAAAGCTTGTAAAAATGACCATGGATCAAAACCAAGCTATCTATGATCGTCTTAATGTAACCTTATCACAAAAAGATGTCATGGGTGAGAGCCTTTATAACAATATGCTACCTCAAGTAGTTGAAGACTTAATGAGCCGTGGCATTGCTGTTGAGGATCAAGGTGCCATTGTAGTTTACCTTGATGAGTTCAAGAATAAAGAGGGCGAAAAGCTAGGTATTATTATTCGTAAGAGTGATGGCGGCTATTTATACACCACCACTGATATTGCCTGCGTAAAATACCGTGTAGAGCACTTCCATGCTAATCGCTTAATGTACTTTATTGACTCCCGCCAGCATCAGCACTTAGAGGCTGCCTGGAAGATTGCCCGTATTGCTGGCTACTTACCTGAGGATGTGACTATTGAGCATGATGCCTTTGGCATGATGTTAGGTAAAGATGGTAAGCCATTTAAGACCCGTACTGGTGGCACTGTTAAGCTTAAGGACTTATTAGATGAGGCTGAAAAGCGTGTTGATGCTATGCTTACCGAGCGTGGTACTCAATATGAGCCTCAAGAAAGAGCAGAGATTGTCCACAAGATTGCTATTGGCGCTGTTAAATATGCTGATTTATCTAAGAATCGCTTAACAGACTATATTTTTGATTGGGAGCAAATGTTAGCCTTTGAGGGTAATACTGCCCCATATTTACAATATGCCTATAGCCGTATTCAATCTATTTTCCGTAAGACTGATAAACAGCCTGGCAATATCACCATTACTCATGAGGCTGAAGAGGCTTTAGCTACTAAGCTTTTAGCTTTTGGTGAGGTAGTACAATCCGTATCTAATAAGGCTATGCCTCATTTATTATGCACTTACTTATTTGAGCTTTCTGGCACCTTTATGCGTTTTTACGAGGCCTGCCCAGTGCTTAAAGATGGTGTTGATGAGCAAACCTGCAGTTCACGTTTAGCTTTATGTGCTCTTAGTGCTCGTGTACTTAAGCAAGGTCTCAACCTCTTAGGTATTGAAGTAATGGAAAAGATGTAACAGCTGTTAACTACTCCACCTAAAATTAGGTTAGCTCCTTTTAAGGTGGAGCTTAAAGCAGCTTAATTTATTTACTCCATGCTTACTGGGCTCATTATTAATATGAGCCCTATTAGCTTTAATTTTAATAAAGCCTTGTCCTATAGGCTAAGGCATTAGTGAGGATAATCTTAGTGAAGATTAGCATTGATTCTCTCTTTAAAGGCAAAGAGTTGCCACCTCAAAAAAAGCGTGTCTTAGCTATAGGTGGTGTTGCTTTTATTGTTTTGCTCTTTATTAGTTTCTTATTGTCATTATCCGAGGGTGATGATAAAGCTAATCAAGCTAACAATAATAATGCTATCGAGCAAAATGCCCAGACCAACAATGGTGCCTCAGGTAGCCTACAGCTGCCTAGCTCCCAGCGCTATGACTTTGAAAGCTCAGGACAAGTAGTAGGTGGCGGCCTTGAGAGTTTGTTAAATGATGCTCCAAGCACCAATAACAATATTGGGGTTAACAACGATCCTTTTGCTAACATGAATGGCCAAGGCACCACTCATGAAGATGAACAAGCTTTAGGACCAGCTCCAATCCCAACTGAGGATGACTACGATAATCAAGATGATGCCCCTCAAGAGCTGATTGCTCCACAAGCACCGCAAGCACCAGCTTCAAGCCAAACTTCTTTATATTGTGATAGCTACTCAACCTCAGCTGGGGCTGAAAGCCAAAAAGCAGTGTTAGCCTTCCAAGGTATTAGCGCCAGCGTCATCACCAATAAAGATGGCACTTATGGATTAAAGCTTGGCCCATTTAAGGATGCTCAATTAGCTCGAGATACTTTTAATGAACTAGCTAATAAAGGTCTGCTTCAACGCTGTGCTTTAATTAAGCAATAAGTTTTAACTACAAAGCCTCAAGTTTTCTTGAGGCTTTTTTCATATTTACATGAGCATAATTAATTTTGCTCACCTACCTTGATTTTTTACTACCTTGACCCCATTTAAAAAAAATACGTTTGCTTATTAAGCTTCAAAGTCTGTCATAAGTGAAGTAGAAAATAATAGTTCTTGTTATTTATTACAGACTTTAAAGTTTAGTTAATACTTTTGGATTTTTTATGACTACTATTGTTTCCGTTCGTAGAAATGGTGTCGTAGCTGTAGGTGGTGATGGTCAAGTCACTATGGGCCAGAGCACTGTGTTAAAAGACAATGCTCGTAAAGTACGACGCTTATTTAAAGGTCGCGTGATTGCAGGCTTTGCTGGCTCAACTGCAGATGCTTTTACCTTATTAGATCTCTTTGAAAAGAAGTTAGAGGCTCACCAAGGCATTTTAGAGCGTGCTTGCGTGGCCTTAGTCAAAGACTGGCGTACTGATAAAATGCTACGCAAGCTTGAGGCTATTTTAATCGTTGCCGATAAGGACAGCTCCTTCTTAATTTCTGGATCTGGTGATGTAGTCCATATGGATGACGATATTCTAGCTACTGGTTCTGGCGGCAATTATGCTCTGTCAGCAGCTCGTGCTTTGGCAAGAAATACTGAGCTTAGTGCTGAGGAAATTGTTAAGCAATCTTTACAAATTGCTGGTGAAATTTGTGTCTTTACTAACCAAAGCCACATTATTGAAACCATTAGCAATAATGAAGAGCAAGCTAAATCTCAAGAACAAGATGCCATCAAGACTCAAGACAACAACCAGGGCACAGCCTGGAGCGCAGATTAATTAAGGATCACTATGTCAGAGTTAACCCCACGTGAGATTGTTAGCGAATTAGATCGCTTTATTATTGGTCAAGGTGAAGCCAAGCGTGCTGTTGCTATTGCTATGCGTAATAGATGGCGTCGCATGCAGTTAGATCCTAAGATTAGACAGGAAATTTATCCTAAAAACATCTTAATGATCGGCCCTACTGGTGTTGGTAAAACTGAAATTGCCCGCCGTTTAGCTACTTTAGCTAAAGCTCCATTTATCAAGGTAGAAGCCACTAAATACACTGAGGTAGGCTACGTTGGTAAAGAGGTAGACTCCATTATTCGTGAGCTCATGGAAGTATCCATGAAGCTGGTTAAAGAAGAGGCTCTCAAGCGCAATAAGGTTAAGGCCGAAGAGGCTGCCGAAGAGCGTATCTTAGATGCTCTCCTGCCAGCACCATCAGCTAGCGAGGAGGAGAAGCTTAACAATCATACTCGCCAAGTTTTCCGTAAGAAATTACGTGAAGGTGAGCTTGATGACCGTGTAATCGAGATCCGTACTCAAGACAAGCAAACAGGCTTTAGCATTATTGGTGGCGGCAGCTCTCCTATGGATGATGTGGGCAACCAATTACAGTCTTTATTTGACTCCTTATCTCAAAATCGTACTGTAGTACGTAAGATGACTGTTAAAGAGGCCTTTAAAGAAGTTTGCCAAGAGGAAGCTGAAAAGCAAGTTTCAGTAGATGATCTTAAGAGTGAAGCCATTAAGCTTTGTGAAAACCAAGGTATTGTCTTTATTGATGAGATCGATAAGATTTGCGGTGGCGACACCAACACTGGCTCTCGAGGTGAAGTTTCACGTCAGGGCGTACAACGTGATTTGCTACCTTTAATTGAAGGCTGCCAAATCAACACCAAGTATGGCATTGTTCGCACTGATCACATTCTCTTTATTACCTCAGGTGCTTTCCAAATTGCCAAACCATCTGATCTCATTCCAGAGTTACAAGGCCGTTTACCAATTCGTGTAGAGTTAAAGCCATTAACCGCTGATGACTTTGTACGAATTTTAAAAGAGCCACACGCTTCTTTAACTAAGCAATATGAGTACTTATTAGCTACTGAAAATGTAAAGATTTCCTTTACTGATGAGGCTATTAAGCGTATTGCCGAAGATGCCTTCACTGTTAATGAGAAGACCGAAAATATTGGTGCTCGTCGTCTCCATACTTTAATGGAAAAACTCTTAGACAGTATTTCTTTTGATGCTCCTGATAATCCAGGTACTTGCATTGAAATTGATGCTGACTACGTCAATAAGCACTTAAGTGATATTGTTGAGGACGAAGACTTATCACGCTATATTCTTTAGTTTTAAAGAATTTTCCCAAAAAATAGCCCAGAGAACTTAGATCTAAGCTCTCTGGGCTTATTTTTTGTAAATTATTTTTTTCTAAGCAAAGCCTTAAAGAAAAATGCTAATATTATTACATGTTGTTTATTACTAAACAGTTTTTTAATTATGAGCCGAGAACAATTAAGTCTACGCGAACTTGAGCTGATTCAAGAGCTCAATGAGATCGCTGCCAAAACAGATGATTTAAGCCGTAGTATTGATGAAAAGTTTCGCACCCTAGATCGTAAAGATTTAGAAATTGCAGCTTTAAAGCGTGAGCTTGAATCATGTAAAAGAGAAAATGCTCGCCTCTTTGAAATTATCCAAAGTTGGCGTTCGCGTATGGATAAAGTGCTTGAGACCCTTCAAGCCAATTAAAGTTATTAGGCCCATTATGGGCCTTAATTTTTTCAGTTACAGGCTAGCTAAAGAGCCTGCTCAATATGGTTAAGCGAATCTTGCTTTGGGGTAACGCCAAAGAATTTGGAATAGTCACGAGAAAACTGCTGATCGCTGTTATAACCTACCATATTACTTACTTCAACAGCTTTATACTTAAAAGAGGTCAGCATCCTACGAGCTTCTAATAAGCGCTTGCGTCTAATATATTGCAAAGGCGACATGGCAGTAACCTCTTTAAAATGCTTAAAGAAATTAGAGCTGGACATAGCACAGAGCTTAGCTAAATCATCTACAGCAATACTCTTAGTATAGTTACGATTGATGTAATCAATAGCCTTTACAATGACAATGGTCTTCCTTACTACAAAATGAGCAATCATAGGTGCCAAGCGTTCATTCTTTAACCAATGGTAATAAAGCTCTCTTTTTTGCAGCAAATAAGGATAGACATCAGTAAAATTGCCCAAACGCAAATCTAACATACGATCTAATACGCTTAAGTCATAATAGCCTGACTCCATTTTAGTAAAAGCCATAGGAGGCAATTGATCCTTATAATAGTTAGGATCAACTTTGTAATTATTGGAAGTCATGACCTTGGCTAACAGATTAGTATCGATATTAACCTTCAAAGCGATATGAGGATTTTGCTCACTAGCATCCACAATCTTGAAGTTAGCAGGCATGTTTAAAGTATTAACAAACACTTCACCGCTGCTATAAGCAATGGTCTTGTCTCCAATAGAACACTCCTTTTGACCATTGATAAGATAAATCACTGCTGGGTTATAAATAGTAGGACAGGATATAGATTCACTGCTGGTAATCTTAATACAAGTTATTCCATCAATGAGATTAGTAGAGCCTTCTTGCGGTAGTACCTTACTTATCTTGTCTATTATTCTAGATAGCAATTGCTCTTTAGTGCTCATACACAGCCTCAATATTATAGCCATTCCTTAAAATTAACTTTTTACGCTAAAATAAGTTAGTGGCAGCGGTATTTGTACGTTTTCTAGGGTGTCCCATGTCTTTTATTATTAACTTAAATCTAGCTCATAATACTAAAAAAGTATTGTTCGCTCTATTATTAAGCTCTCTTACTCCTAGTGCCTGGGCTAATATCACTATGCCTTTACCAAGCGCCAACGCTAGCGATAGCGATAGCGCCAGCTCAAGCGCCAACACTAGCGTTAGTGCCAGCACTAGCACTAGCTCTATTAACATAGAGGCTAAAGATATTTCATCTGATCCTAGTGCTAAAGTAGCAGCCTCTGATAGTGATACCCCTAAAGAGACTCAAATTAAGGAAAAGGCCAAGGTCTATCGTGATCCTTTTGGTAATGTGATCGCCTCACCCCTTAAGAAAGGTGACAACAAGTCTGCTAACAATGATCAAGAGCATGTAATCACTGAGGATAATATTAAACCTACCAGTTCTCTTGGCCATAAGAAAAGCTCTTTAAGTGCTGATGACCATAAAGCTACCTCCACCCAATCAAACAACCAGGTAGCTAAGCTTAAGGTAGCTGTAGTTTATTTTAGTGTTCCTGAGCAAACCGAAAATCAAGATGTTGATGTTTTAAGCGGCGCATCCAAAATTTTAACTAAAGATCAAAAAGAGCAAGGTACAGTTGAGTACTTGGCTAAACTTATTAATGAACACATGCAAGGTCAACTTTTTGAGCTCAAAAATGTTAATGACTATCCTAGAGTGCATCAAGCATTAATTAGCCAGACTGCTAAAGAAAAAGATACTAAAGCTCGCCCACAGATTAGCTTAAGCCCAGAATTTAATCCTAGTGATTTTGACCTTATTTTTATTGGTTACCCTATTTGGTGGCACGATCTGCCAATGCCTTTATATTCCTTCTTTAATGACTGGGATTTGTCGGGCAAAACCATCATTCCATTTTGCACTCACGGAGGCAACCGCCCTTATAAGACTTTTGCGCTTATCGCCCACCACGAGCCTAATGCTCAAGTGGTAGTAACCAATGGTTTAGTAGTAAATCGCTATAAGGTGCCACTAAAAGGTGAGGACATAGTGCAAAAGTGGCTCAACAAAATCAACACCAATGTCATTATGCCTAAATATAGCCACCTCCAAACAGTACTATCACCTGCACCAGCCCCAGCAGGTGCTTCTGCGACTGCCCCTGCTGGTGCGCCTGCTGGCGCTAAGGATCAGGCCCAGCCTTAGGGGCTAGGCCCAGGCTCTGCCTTAGAGCCACACCTCTGGGCCCTGCCTCAGACCTAGGTCCAGGCTCAAACTACTCCCCCTAGAGCTATAGCCTCCACAGGCTATGCTCTATGTCATTACTACGACTAAGAGGACACTTAGGCAAAATAATAATCAGGGCAACACCATTGCATTATCTGCCTTTTGTAGTGATATCTATACATGGCACATATTTAGCTTAAACAACTTAAAAATTAGTCAACCAGGGAAGACTAAAGCTTAATCTTTACCAAAGATACAGATATAGTTATTTGCCTTCTCGTAATGCCTTGTAGTCAACCTTTTCCTTTTTTCTGCTTTATGACACCTTTTTTTAAGAGCAAGTTTTTTAAATTTTGCGCTTTTATGCTGGCTTTAGTAGCAGTTAGCACTCCTTTTTGGCTATTTAACAGCACCCAGTCTGTTGTTACCACCAATAAACAACAGTCTAATGCGTTAAACCATGAGCCTATTGATGCTGCTATTGATGCTCCTATTGTCGATACTCAAAACTCAAAAACTACAGGCACAATAGAGCTTAGCTCTTTAGAAAACTCAAAAGACTCACACAAAGCAAGCACTACCCCATCACCAGCTAAGGCTCAATCTCCAAGCGAGGCGCAATCGCAAAGCACGGCTCCAGCTCAGGCCTCAGCAGCCCCAGCTCCAGGCCAAGCCCAGGGCTCTGACCAAGCTAAAGGCCAGAGCTCTGCACAAGATGCTGCAAGCTCTAGCTTAGAGCCAGTAAAGCAACAAGGCTCTAGACAAATTAAGGAACAGTCCCTTGCTCAGGGCTCTGAGCAGGCTAGGGACAAAGGACAAGAACAGACTAAGAGCCAAGGACTTAGCCTGGGCCTGGGTCATGGCCAGAGCCATGATCAGGGCCAAGGTCTGGGTCAGGATGCCAAAAGACCTCAAGAGAGCTTATCTCAAAAGTTGGCTGATACAAGGAAACAAATAAAAGAGTCTGATGCTAATGCTGTTAATAAAGATAGTAAGGTATTAACCTCTAGTGTGGAGCCTAGCCAGTTACAAGAGCAAGTTATAAGCTCTAAAGATGAGCTTAAAGAAGCTGTAAAGCCTATGACTTTGGCACAAAAAGTTAAAGCCATTACCGAAGCTCAAACTAAAGAGCAAAAAGCTCAATATCAGCGCTCTATTGAGGAGCGTCAGGAAATGGTTGATGCAGCTATTGCTAGCATTGCTCAAAATAGCAAAATGTATCTACCACCTATGATTAGCTCTCGAGCTTTAGTGGTTACCTTTAGTGTACCTGTAGCAAATGCCGATTTATCAGATGACCAAGACCATGGTATTGACGCTACTACGGGAGCTACTGTTATTAAATATGACAACAAAGTTGATGGGGCTATGTCCTTTATTGCTAACAGGCTAAATCAAGAAAGTGGAGCGGATTTATACTACATAACACCTACCACTCAATATCCTAAGAAGCAAAAAAAGCTATATCAATTTGCTCTTAGTGAGCTTACAGATAAGAACTATCCAGAGCTTACTGATGATGTTCCTTTACATTTAGAACGCTATGACACTATTTACTTATGCTATCCAATCTGGTGGGACGATATGCCAGCGGCTATCTATAGCTTTTTAATTAAATACGACTTATCAGATAAAACCATTATCCCTGTATGCCTACATTCAGGAGATGAGTTTGCTAATACTATCAGCACTATAACTACTTACGAACCTCACGCTATTATTTATAAAAATGGCCTGGCTTTCTCAACCAAAGAATCACTTAACAGCAATTATATAAATAATAAGATTCGTTCTTTCTTAAGTAATTTAGCTGTCGATTTTAACTAAGCACAAAAAAACCTAGTTAATAAGTTAACTAGGTTTTTTCTTTTCTTACTTGCTAGCCTCTATCTTATCAGCGCTACCTTGAGGCTGATCCATCTGGCCCATCGATTCTGACTGCTCTTGCTCTCCTGATTGGTAAGAGTGATCAGGCTGTTCAGACTGGTCATGCTGGCCAGACTGGCCAGGAAGGTTAGATCTAGTTGCAGCTTGTGGCTCCTGAGGGGCGTTAGTCTCTGTAGCTACCTCTTCTTTGGCCACTGGAGAGCTTAACAATGCAAATAGTATGGCTCCTACACCGACACCACCCAATAAAGACAGTAAGTAGAACAAAGGATTAGTAGAGAGTGGAATAATAAAGATACCACCATGAGGAGCACAAACACCACAGTTAAATAACATACTTAATGCACCAGCTGTAGCTGAGCCTAAGATACATGCTATACGGAGGCGCTTGCGAGCTAAATAAGGTAATACTGCCTCAGTGATAAACAATAAGCCCTTAAACATAGCAGCAAAGCCTAAGGAGCACTCATGAGCGCTAAAGTGACTTGGAGCCAAAATACGTGAGGCTACACCTGCGGCAATAGGAGGCACCATACCACCTAACATAACTGAGGCCATTACAATAGAACCAGGGCCGTTTTCTGGCAAACAATCAGCTAATAATAAAACTCCAGAGGCATAGGCAAGCTTATTAAATGGGCCGCCCATATCAGCTGACATCATACCTGCTAAAACAGCACCTATAGATACTAAGGTGATAGTGTTGGCATCAGTAATGAAGTCATTAATGAAATTATCAATTAAAGCTGCGGGTAAATTAGTTATGTATTGCGCAATAAGCGTAGTAATAACCGCACCTGCCAGAGGATAAACCAACAGGGCAAACATGGCATCATGCCCTTTTAAAAACCTCTGAGCAACTCTTGCGACCACAAAGGCTACGCCACCACCAACAAAACCATTGAGCAGAGCACCTATCACACCAGCTGATGCCATATCGGCCATGACACCGCCCGTAAAGCCAGCTACTAAAGCCATACGGCCAGCCATAGAAAAGGCAATAAAGGCACTTAAAACTGGAAATAATAAGCTACCGATACTATAACCAATGGAATCTAAGAATAGGCCTAAACTAGTTGTTTTTATAAAGTCTAAACGAGCTACAGCAGATAAAATACCAGCAGTAGCAGCTAGAGGTAGCAAATAAGTTAAACCGCTCATTAAATGGCGGTAGAGCTTCATTGGAAGATTAGAAGACTCTTTTGAGATACTACCAATCTTATAGACAGGACAGTTAGGATCTAAAGCCTTTTTAATAAGCTCCTCTGGACGGTGCACACCATCAACTACACCAGTACGCACCATAGGCTTACCAGCAAAGCGATCAATATCAACCGCTCTATCAGCTGCCACAATAACAGCTTTAGCTGAGGCAATATCCTCTGGCATGAGGCTATTTCTATTACCAGCTGCACCATCGGCCTCAACTTTAATAGTAATACCCAGCTCTTTAGCTTTAAGCTCTAAAGCCTCAGCTGCCATATAAGTATGAGACAATCCAGCAGGACAGGCAGTAACAGCTACAATGTCATAGCCTTTTTTCTCCTCAGGATGAGCGGCCTCATGCTCTTGTTGAGCGTGTTCTTGGGCCTCTTTTTCGTCCTCAATCGACTCTGCCTTATCAATAACGTCTAAAAACTCATCAACATTTTTGGCACTTAATAAAGAGCTACGAAAATGCTCATCAATAAGTAAAGTAGATAGTCTAGCTAGCACATCAAGGTGAGCGTCTGATGCTTGATGAGGAGAGGCAATCATAAAGATAAGATGGACACTCTCACCATCAATAGAGTCAAAATCAACACCATTAGGCACAACCATGGCGGCAAGACCTGGATGGCTTACACCCTCACTTTTAGCATGAGGAATAGCAATGCCCTCACCAAGTCCAGTAGAACTTTTACGCTCACGGTCAAAAACAGCTTCACGAAATCTATTAATATCGTTAATACAGCCTGTTGATGCTATAGCCTCTACCAATCGAGAGATTGCATCTTCTTTACTAACAGGATCTGCATTAAGACATACAGAACGTTTTTCCAGCAAATCGCGAATACGCATATGCCTACCCTAAATTAATCTAACTAAACTAAGCTGAAACTTTATGTGATTTGGCCTAGAGCCATAAGCTCTAGGCCAAAGATTAAGATTCAGTATCTGAGCCTGATTTGGTAACTTTGATATTATCTAAATCACTCTCTTTAGACTCATAAAAGTTTTTTGGTACTTGGCAGAATTGATTATCAACAAAGGTAATGTCTTTATAGGCATCTACACCCTCTGGCTCCATATGCAGCATAATATCGGCATCAGGGAAGAAGCGACGAATATTGTTCTCAGCCTCAGTGGCAATATCATGAGCGTGGGCTAAAGACATTTTATTGTCTAAAACCAAATGGCATTGA
Organism: Anaerobiospirillum sp. NML120448; assembly: GCF_023050945.1. Taxonomy (GTDB): domain Bacteria; phylum Pseudomonadota; class Gammaproteobacteria; order Enterobacterales; family Succinivibrionaceae; genus Anaerobiospirillum. The sequence goes on from NZ_JALKIM010000001.1 coordinate 22,220, forward strand.
ATGTAATGTTGAGGACCAGCTTTACGGGTTCTTAAATCATGGAAAGACTCAATGCCGTCAACAGCTAATATGGAGCGAATAATCTTATTATTGTCACTAACTGACATTGATTTGTCTAACAAAGTACCTACAGCTATCTGACCAATATGCCAAGAGCTTTTCATAATATATAGGCCTAATAAAATAGTGACTAAACCATCAGACCATTCATAGCCCATCTTAGTTAAGATTAACGAAACAATAACGCTTAAGTTTAATCCCACATCAGATAAATAATGGAAGCGATCGGCAGCTACAGCCTCACTTTGAGTAAGCTTACATACATAACCTTGGAAAACAGTTAGCACTAAAGTAAGCGCAATAGAGGCAATAGAAACATAAATAGCAATATCGATATAGCCAATCATTACAGGCTTAATCAAGCGCTCGTAACCATTAAAGATTAACAATAAGGCAGAGCCGCAAATAAAAGCAGCTTGAGATAAAGATGCTAAAGCTTCTGCTTTATAGTGACCAAAACGGTGTTGCTTATCAGCTGGCTGTAGCGCATAACGCAAAGCTAATAAGTTGATAAAAGATGCGCCTAAGTCAATTAAAGAATCAGTCAAGGACGCTAAAATAGTCGCAGAACCAGAGAATAACCAGACAATAAATTTCATTAAAATTAATAAAATTGCAGTTACTACTGAGGCTGTGCCTGCGAGCAATACTAATTTTTTGTAACGACTTGGTAGGGCTTGGGGCTCATTATGGGTATGCGCGCCGCTACAACCTTCAGTTTTATGCTCAGCGCAATCTTGGCCATGATTAACTTGTGCTTTGCAGCCAGTACAATCTTTCATATCAGCTGGAGCACATTGACAATCATGAATATCCTCTTGCTTAGCTAGAGGATCTTGATGGCAATTAAAGCCACAAGAAGTATTCTTGATGACTTTGATTTTGTCGCTCTTGTCATCACTTAAAGCTGGAGCTTCAAGATCTTGATTTATCTTGTCCACTTGGTTACCTATCAATCCCAAAAATTTGGTTCGTTTCAATAGTTATGCCTAATTTTACCAAGTTAGAGCTAAGTTAGTCATGCAAAAATAATTAAAAAATCAGGCACAAGATCAGGGCAGAGGCTTTTACTAACAACATTGCCCAAATTCCAAAATTGTGAGTTACAACAAAAAGCAAAAAAAGAGCTTATTATTAATTATTTAATAAAGTAGATTTTGCGTTAATTAAGTGTAAATTTGTATCTAAGGACTTTTGATTTCAATCTTTAGGTATCAATCGCTAAATAAGTTAGTGCTTTAGCAAGGTCTCTAGTTCACCAAAAAGGAGCTGGTTTTATATGATGGTCAATCATTTTTTACGTGCGTTATTCTACTGGCCTATTCGAATTACTGCTACTTGTGAACCTATTCCTTTTGAGCCTCTTAAGTATATTAAGATCGACCCTAATAAAAAGATTGTTTATATTATGGTCTCTTCTTCTGTTGGTAATATGCTTACCGTAGAGCGCCTCACTAAACAATTAAATTGGCCTAGCCCTTTTGAAAAAATAACTATAGGCAATAAGACTTTGCCTCGTACTGCCTATTTAAGAAGCCCTTCCTTTTTTAGCTCTAATGCTCATATTCGTGATATTAGTGAGATTATCTTTGATTGGTTTGATGCTTGTGAGCAAACTAATGAAGATTTACAAATCATCCCTATTAGCGTTTTATGGTCACGAGATCCAAGTATTGAAGGTAGCGCTATTAGAGGCATCGATTTATCAACTCCAGGATGGCGTAAGTTCTTAACTTTAACCTTTGCAGGTCGTGATAATTGCACCATAATTTCTGATCCTTGCTTAGCCTCAGTGCTCAAAGAGCGCCTCATGGCAATTGAGGACAGTAAGTTACGTGCAAAAACTTTATCTCGTCTTATTTCCTTGCACTTCTTACGTAAGGCCCGCTCTATTGTTGGTCGTCCATTCCCTAATCGCCAAAAACTCTTAGGTGAATTGGTGGAGCGTACAGGTACCCAAACAGCCATTAAGGAGGCTATGGAGCGCACGGGAGAGAGTAAGGAGGCCTTGGAGAAAAAGGCTCATGAAATCTTTGACATCATGATTGCTGATACTCGCTATCCGCTCTTACGCTTCTTTAATACTATTATTTCCTTAATTTGGAAGCGCATTTATCATGGTCAAAGCATTGTTGGTGCTAATAAGGTTCGCGAGTTAGTGCAAAATGGCTATGAGATTATTTACATCCCATGCCATCGCTCTCATATGGACTATATCTTATTACTCTTTGCTATTTTCCATGAGGGCTTACCTATTCCTCAAGTAGCCTCAGGTGATAATCTCAATTTCTTCCCTGTAGGCCAAATTATTCGTCGTTGTGGCTCTTACTTTATCCGCCGCAAGATGAAGGGTGACACTTTCTATACCGCCTTGTTTAGAGAGTATCTTTCTGTACTCTTTGAACGTGGCTATGCTACTGAGTTCTTTATTGAAGGTGGCCGCTCTCGCACTGGTCGTACTCTACCGCCACGTACAGGCATGGTGTCCATGACTGTTCAAGCTCAATTGCGTGGTATAGAGCGTCCTATTGCTTTTATTCCTACTTACTTAGGCTATGAGCATGTAATGGAAGTTGGCTCTTATATGCATGAGCTTGAGGGTGCTAAAAAGCAAAAGGAAAGCATCAAAGGCTTGCTCGGCATCTTTAAACGTATGCGCTACTATGGCCGTGGCTACGTTACTTTTGGTGAGCCTATTAGTGTGCCACGCTTTTTAAATGAACATGTGCCTGATTGGCATAAGGACATTGATCCCTCTGGTAACGCCCGCCCAGAATGGCTTTACGACACGGTAAATCAACTAAGCCACGAAATTATTATCAAGCTTAATGATTCAGCCTCGGTAAATGGTATTAATTTATGTGCTTTGGCCATTATTGGTGATGCTGACCATACTCTTAGCATCAATATGTTAAAGCGCTGCTTGAAATTGTACTTACTGGTCTTAAGCTGCGATGAGAAGCGCAAAAATCTTCTGCCAAGCTCTGGGGTTGATACTTTAATCAATCAGGCTTTAGAGCTTAATAAGTTCAAGGTCTATGATGTGGGCGATGATATGAAGTTCGTACGCCCAAGCCGTGGCCAGACCTTACAGCTTACTTACTTCCAAAATAATATTCTGCACCTGATTGCTCTGCCTGCATTAATTGCCAATATCTTAATTCGCAATGGCCATATTTTTAGAGAAGATGTTATTGCGAATACTAGGTCTTTATTCTATTTCTTAAAGCATGAGCTTTTTGTCCCTGTTGAGGAGGACGAGCTTGATGCCCTTATTATCAAGTACATTGATGTCTTTGTTCAGGGCGGCTACATAGTTGAGCTTGATAATAAGATGCTTACCTTATCTGGTGATGGCTTTGAAGAGTTATTAATTCTTTCTAGCTCTATTCGACTTAACCTAGTGCGTTATCTCATTGCGGTAACGATTCTTAAGCAAATGAATGATGGTGCCATTAACAAAAAGGAATTTATTCAATATTGCGTTGATTTATGTAAGCAAGTGCCATCAGACGTTACCAACAACTCTCCAGAGTTTGCTGACCCTATTATGTTTGACATCATGTGTGATACTTTTGTCCGCCATAATTACTTTATCTATCTTGATGATGACACCATTAAACCTCATCGCACCAAGGTCAATAAACTATCACGTGCCGCTCAGCCTTTATTAGCTGCCAAATTAGTTAAGCATCTCAAACGAGAAATTGCCCAAATTAAGATTGCCAGCTTAAAAGAAGCCCTACTTGATAAGGCCCATAACAAGGCTCTAGCCGCCGCTGCGGCAGCTGCCCAAGCAGCTGCTGCCGCAGCTACAGCCACCAGCACCAGTGCAAGCCCTGATGCTGGCACTAGCACTAGCGCAGGTGCTGATGCTGGTGCTACTGCTAGCGCAGCAAGCAATAGCGCCAGTGTAAGCGCAGGCGCAGCCAATGGTGATAGTGCGGGCGCTGGGGCTGATGCTGATGCTGAGGCCAAGGAGAGCAAGAGCTAAGAGTTGGCCTTTAAGCTCACCAAGTTTGCTTAGTAGTGCATTTGATGGCAGGGAGCCTATTATCAAGATTATATGAGGCCAAAATTGAGGTGAGCTATTAGGTTTTAAGCGCTTAAAGCTTGAGCCTATAGTGCAAAGATCATAAGAACAGCTAAAATGTGGCACAAAATGCTAAAATTAGAATGATTTTTGCAAGAGTAAGCTTGAGGAATGTTTTTTGACAACTTCCTTGTACGCTAAATAGTCCTAATAGCTAAATCTAAAGCTCATAGTAGACAAGAAACATCTGAGCTTAGCTTAGCTTTGATGTTTAACAAGCTTTGTTGTAATTCAGGAAGTAATATCCATCATGTACCAGAAGATTTTATTAACAGCCGCCACTGCGTTGCTCTTAGGTTCTATGAGCCCTGTCTATGCAGCAGCTCCTCACGAGCCAATTGATATTTCTCAAGATTCCCAAGATCCTGCTCAGGCCTTAGCTGATGCTATGACTCCAGAGATTGGTTATTATGATATGACCCCTGACTTTACTACCAACTTAGCCAGCTCTGGCACAGGTCGTTTACATTATTTACGTGTTCACGTAAATATCATGGTTAAAGACAGCCGTGATTTACCTTTATTAACCACTCACGATGCATTAATCCGTGATGCAATTGTGACTATTATTGGTTCCAAAGAATATAACGCTATTGCCACAGCTGCTGGTCGTGAGGCCTTACGTGCAGAGTGCCGTGCTCGTGTAGCAGAGTTATTAACTCAAAAGAAAAATGGCCCTGTAATCCAAGATTTGCTCTTTACTAACTATATTTACCAATAAATCTTAGATTTTGGTCAAAGCAAAAAAAAGCGTAACTAAAAAGTTACGCTTTTTTTGTATTATCTAAGCTTACGCTTATAGTCAAGAAATCCTAAAGCTATACCTAAGACCATACCACCTACATGGCATAAGTTGGCAATACCACTAAAGAAGAAGCCAATACCAATAAAGATAATGCTCACTAAGAGTAAACCTTGAGGTAATCTTAAATCCTCAGGTAAATCCTGACGGAATGATAATATGCCCATATAGCCAATTAAGCCATAAACCACACCCGACATACCACCAAAAACGGCACCATGTGGGGTAAAGATCATTTGTAAGATATTAGAAACAATAGCAATACTAATGACAATATAGCCTAATTTAAAAGCACCAAAGTGACGCTCAATAGGCCTACCAAAGGCCTCAAACATTACTAAGTTAAAGGCAATATGGAAAATTCCAAAGTGCAAAAAGATAGGAGTGATAACACGATAAAGCTCAAAGCCCTCGGTTACCTGGCCCATACCTAGCCACCCTAACGCTCTAATCATCAGATCATTAAAATCTGGCACTAGCATCACTAGATAAAGTGCCAAACAAATCACTTCAATTACAGAGGTGAGACTAAATAATGTCCATTGGTAGGTGCCCATAGAGAAGCTTAAAAAGCCGCCACCCATGGTCTTTTCTTTCTTAACAGAACGTCCTCTACTCCATGCAGCTTGGTTATAAGCTTTAGCAAAAGGATTATTGCCATATCTTAATAACTCTAACTTAGCTTTAGAAATATCAGCCTCGTTAGCTACATAAATAGAGTAACTAGCACCAAAGCCAGGTTTAGCTGTAGCCTTAATACCTATTGAGTTTAAGTAGTCGGCAAAGGTTAAAGCCAAAGAGCGCTCCTTAAGAGCGCCTATTTCATAAGGGAAATTAATATCGTCTATTTCTTTGAATTGAGCCATTGCATATACTCAGCTACGCCTTGAGCCACAGTCTTAAACTCTACATCACAGCCAGCATTACGTAATTTAGTTAAATCAGCCTGTGTAAAGCTTTGATAGTGACCCTTGAGATGTTCTGGGAATGGAATAAATTCTACTTCACCGTGGCCATGATGCTTAATTACAGCCAGAGCAATATTTAAGAAAGGCTCAGCACGACCAGTACCACAGTTATAAATACCTGATGGTCCATTATGATCTAAGAACCATAGATTTACCTTAGCAACGTCCTGAACATAGACAAAGTCACGAGTTTGACCGCCATCTGCATAGCCATCAATGCCCTTAAAGAGCTTAGGATTTTCACCACGTAACATTTGATTATTAAGGTGGAAAGCTACAGAGGCCATGGAGCCCTTATGACCCTCACGAGGACCATAAACATTGAAATATCTAAAACCTACTACTTGAGATTGTAATTTAGGTAATCGAGCACGAACATACTCATCAAAAAGGAACTTAGAATAGCCATAAACGTTAAGTGGGCCCTCGTTGACACGATCCTCAACAAAGACAGTATTACCACCATAAGTGGCAGCAGAGGAAGCATACAAGAAAGGAATACGATGGCTGGTAGCAAACTCAAAGAGATCTACTGTGTACTGGTAATTATTCTTCATTACATACTTACCATCCCACTCAGTAGTAGCAGAGCAAGCACCTTCATGGAAAATAGCTTCAATATTGGCACAGCCATACTTGTTATTAAAGGCTACCTCATCATGGATTAAAGCAAGAAAATCCTCTTTATCCATATAATCAGCAATATCTAAATCAACAAGATTGACAAATTTATGGCCATCCTTGAGATTATCAACCACTAAAATATCACGCTGACCACGATCATTTAATAGCTTAACAATGTTGCTACCAATAAATCCTGCACCACCAGTTACAATAATCATAAATTAAGCTCCTTACAAGCTTATCCCAATAAAGGCCAAGCTTATAGCTATTAGTAAAAATCACACAAGATGGGCCAAGGCAAGCATCTTACAGATTATTCTTAACTTTCATTTTCGCTATTAACACCTATTGATGCAAGTTGTTTTAATTGACAGTAATTTTTGGCCTTGAAAAAGCAATTCATTTAATTAAGATGATAGTCTAGTTTCCTGTTAAACTAGCTATTGTGGCCAACACTATCAGTGTTGTTTTTCTTATCTATATAGTGACCAATTTACCCATGGCTTCCCGCATCTTAGTTGTCTCTCCTGCTTGGCTTGGCGATATTATTATGTGCCAAAGCTTACTTAAAACCTTAAAACACCAAGATCCCTCTTGCGTGATCACTATGTATGCTCCAAGCTATGCCCACTGTATTATCGATCGCATGAGTGAGGTAGATGAGATTTTAGAAAATCCTTTTGCTCATGGGCAATTTGATCTATCAGGACGCATTCAAGAGGGCAAGAAACTTAAAGCACTAAACTTTGATAAAGCTTATGTGCTGCCTAATTCCTTTAAATCAGCTTTAATTCCTTGGTTTGCTAATATTAAAGAGCGCATTGGTCTTAAAGGTGAGTCCCGCTATCTTTTGCTTAATAAAATGCGTAAAGATAAGAACTCTTTTGCTCGTATGGTCAATCGCTATGTAGCCTTAGCTTATGTCGATGATCCTTGCGTTAAAGATGACAGCACTTTACCTAGTTTTGACTATCCTAGTCTGATTACTCATAAGCCTAGCGATGAACTTTTAGCAAGGCTTAAGATTTCTCTTGATAGACCTTTATTAGTCTTAGGTTGTGGCGCTAACTATGGCCCTGCTAAATTATGGCCACCAGAGTACTTTGCTCAATTATCCTTACATTTTATTAATCAAAACTGGTCTATCTTAGCTTTAGGTTCGGCTAAAGATAAAGAAACAGTAAATGCCATTAAAGAGCACATTAAAGCTCAGTCTGCTGATGCTTTAGAGTACTTTTACGATATTGCAGGTCAAACCTCTTTAACCGAGGCTCTAGATTTAGTAGGAGCATGCTCTGCTGGTGTGTGCAATGATTCAGGTCTCATGCATACCTTAGCTGCGGCTAATGTGCCTCAAGCCTGTATTTTCGGCTCCACCTCAACTAAATATACCCCTCCGCTTTCTGACAAGGCCGTGTGCGTTGAGTCTACTCAACCTTGCCACCCTTGTTTTAAGCGTACCTGTCAATACAACACTTATGCTTGTTTAAAAGAACTGACAGTAGAAAAAGTGATTAACGCTTTAAATAGCGTACTTTAAGGTTTTAAATTTCATTATGTCTTTAAAATCACGTTTATTTTGGTGGCTTTATGGAATTATCACCACCATTATTGCCCCTTTAGGCATGTTGTTTTTAATGTATAAAAAACGACGTGATCCTCCTTATGGCAAAAGAGCTTGTGAATTATTAGGCCATTACCATATTGGCTTTAGAAATTGTATTTGGTTTCATACTGTTTCTGTAGGTGAGGCTGTAGCTGCTCGTCCCCTCATTAATGCCTTTGTCAGACGACATCCTAAATTATCTGTAGTAGTAACCACTACTACCACTACAGGAGCTCGTGAAATCTTAAAAATTGAAGGCATTACCCATATCTTTGCGCCTCTAGATTCTCCTTTGGCGGTAAAGTCTTTTTTAAAGAACTTTAACCCTAGTGCGCTGTTTATTATGGAAACTGAGTTGTGGCCCTCATTGTTAAATGTTACTCACGCTCATGGCACCAAAATTTGTGTAATTAATGCCCGTATGCCAGAAAAGACTTGTCACAAGTATGAAGCTAAAGGCACCTTAACTAGAGATTTAATTGCTAATAATCTTGACTGTGTTATTTGTCAGACTCAGCATGATGCAGATCGTTTTGCCCGTATTGGCGTAGCTAAAGAAAAGCTCTTTGTTAGCGGCTCACTAAAATACGATCTATCCCCTAATGAGCCTTTATACCGTCAAGCTCGTGCTTTACGTATGCCTCATCAAGAAGCTTTTGTCATTGGCGCTATTTCAACTCATGATGGCGAGGAAACTTTAATTATTGAAACTTTCTTCTCTTTAAAAGAAAGCTTCCCTAATTTACGCCTCGTCCTCGTCCCACGTCATCAAACAGGCGTTGCCAAAGCTGAGATCTTTCTGCAAGATATTCAAGGCTCTTACGCCCTTAAAACCAATTTATCTCCTGATTTACATGACTTTACCCAAGATGTAATGCTTGGCAATACTATGGGCGAAATTGAACTCTATTTAGGCCTTAGTGACATTGTCATTATGGGTGGTAGCTTTATTGATATTGGCGGCCACAATCCTTTAGAGCCTGCTTATTTCTCCATTCCTATCATTACAGGTCCATATTATTATAATTTTGAAGAGCAATTTGATACTCTCATTGAAAATGGAGCTGCCTTTGTTGCCAATGATCATAGAAGATTATTTAGCGTAATAAAGATGTTTTTAGATGATAGGGAGCTTATGATAGCCACAGGCATGCGAGCTTTTGATATTCAGCAAAGTGGACGTGGCGCTACTAAAAAAACACTCAATATTATGGAGTCATGTCTTAGAGTTAACAGCTAAACAAAAAGGCCAAACCTAATTTAAGGTTTGGCCTTTTTGATGGCATCTTTAATTAATGACGGGCTAAAATCAAGACTAATTATGAATTCTTGCTCACACTTACAGAGCGTAAGAACTCAACATAGCCACGAGCACTTTCAGATAAAGCTACGGTATCAACATCACCTTTAACTGGTTTAGCATTATAGAAAGTGTAAAGACCTGCATATTCAGCATTGCAACGCTTAAAAGCAGCAATATAAGAGTTTAAGAAGTCCTCTACAGAAAAACCTAGCTCGCCATCCTTGCCATAGGTTTCCTCAGGGCTACCACAAGTTACAGCAAAAGCAACTTTGCGGCCCTCAAGATGTTTGCCACCTGCAAAAGCCCAACCAGCGGTTAATACGCAATCAACCCAAGACTTTAACATTGGAGGAGTATTCATCCAGAACATTGGGAATTGCAATACAATCGAGCCATTATTGTCAATTAGAGAATGCTCTAATGCAGGATCAATGGAACTTCTTGGATAAGAGCTTTGTAGATTATGTACCACGAACTCTTCAGGATACTTACGCACTTCATCAAGCCAGCGACGATTGGCCACTGATTGATCATAAAATGGGTGATCCACAATAACTAATGTTTTCATAAAGATTCGGCGCACAAACCTCTGTCTTGAAACAGGGGAGGAAACGCCCTCCTTGCTGAATTCTGTTAAAAAAGTTCTTCTTTTTCAAGAAGCGTAAGTTGTCTGACAGGAGAGATAGATGTCACTTAGATGCCATCTGATGCTTTAACATCATAATAAATAAGAGCAATACTTAAACCGAAAACTCCTCCCGTCTAAGGAGCTTAACTTGCTATTATTAATATTAATGTGATTTTATCGTTTTTTTACGACTCCCGCAAAGAAAACGAAGATAGTATCTAACTATTTCTTGCAAATAATAACTATTATGCCCCTAACTAGTGCGCTTTTATTTAGCCGAACCCAAACGTTCAAATGATAAGAGAGCTTGATTTTTAAGGCGTTCACACAAAACTTGCGTGTCAAGATCATCATAATGACAAAGCTCTTTTTCTTTATTAAAAGAGCGCTCAAGACGATTGAGCATTGTAATCAGATCATCTTTAGTAAAACTATCTTTAATAAAACACTTATCAAAATCGATAACAAAACATTGTCCCTTATCATTAATTAAGAGATTACGAATGTTTAAGTCAGTATGAACTACCTTATGAAAGGCAAACTTAGCTATAGTATTGGCTATTTCATCGATTAAAGCGTCGTCCATACTTGCCTTTTGCTCTAAGAGCTCAGCAAGATTATTAGTGTTATCAATACGCTCAACCAAGATATCATTAGTAACTAAAAAAGTGCCTACTTGTTCACGAGCAATCAAAGGTCTTGGTACAGGTAGTCCTAAAGAGTAAAGCTCAGTCAATAACTCAAATTCTAAACGAGCACGACAAGCCCATTTATCAAAGCGCCAAAAGCCATCCTTGATAAATTTACTAATCAAACCGCCTCTAAAATAATGACGCAAACACCAGCCGTAGGAGCCACCACCACCGCCCCTGTCATCCTCATTAAGCTCAAGATCTTTAATAGGGCCATACAATAAAGCCATAGTCTTATAAGGCAAAGAGCCTAGCAAAGCCTCACCTCGCCCGCCCTTACTTTTAAGATCTAGCGCATTATTATTTAAAAACTCATGATTAAAATATCGATTTAAGGTCTCAAAACCAGTGCTATGGTTAAAACCACTATGAGCACTAACGATAAAGTTAATCTCGCCCTCATTAGGACGCTCAAAGCTTAATTGTTTGATCTTGGAGTTTTCACTATCCACACCATAATTACTCATAGAGCACTCCTTATTGGATAATCAGCTCACCGCTGCTGCCATTACCGCCACCCTTATTATCAATAATAATTTCTCCTTGTATTGCATTTACAGGTGCGCCCCCTTCATTGCCACTACCCCCAATAGCTCCACTAATAGGAGCATTGGCCTTAGGCACATCTACTGTAGGTGCAGGCGCTGGAGCAGCTATGGCAGGTGCCGCCATAGCAGGCTGCGCCCGCTCTGGCACAGCAAGCTCTGGGGCAGCCTGAGCGGCTCCTGCCGAAGCGGCCCCGTCCTGAGCTTGGGCTTTAGTGCTTTTAGCATTAGGATCAGCACTAATGGAATTGATTTGAGTATTAATTACTGATTGTTGCTTGGCATTTTCCTCATAAGTTGGAATCAAGCCCTTAATCACACGATCAATCATACTTTGTACTGGTTGTGGATATTGGCTTTCAATGGCCTGTCTTTTTTCTTCGGTCAAAGACTTAGCATAAGGAGTACATTGATCTTTATTAAAGCCCATTAAGCATGTTTGATAAAGGCCTGCATGTAAGTCATTTTTGTAATAGAACTTATCTGAACTCATGGCCGCAATAGGATTGGCTACCACAAAGAAGAATAAAGCCACTACAAAGTAAAGCTTACTAAACTGCTGGCGCACTGAAATTAAAGCCAATACAGGCATCAAAGCTAGCGGCAGTACTACTGAGATTTGCCAGAAGTTTAAGGTAACTGGGCTGGCAGCAGAGGCTAACACCACAGCTAAAATAGAGCTTATAGTAAGACCTCTAATAAATTGGAACTTCTCAGAGCTATTACCCAATCTAAACCTATAAATAGCAAAATAATTACTATAGGCAGAGAAGAGTACAGTAGCAATACCAATAAGATAAGCTACACCTACCCAAAGATAAGATAGAGCAGTCCACATGGTGCTTAACTCTTCACCATAAGGGCTTGGGAAAATAGCCTTATTAGTAATTAATAAAGATCCAAAGCGTAACCAGTATAAAATACCTTTAAAAATAGGGTAAACATGAGTCAGACCATAACCAATATAGCGATCTTGAGCGTAAGCCTCAGGATTGGTCAACAAGCTCTTGTTAACCATTACCTCTTGGACATAAGGCACCATAGACAAGGCAAAGATAGCAAGGCCAATAAGGACTCCTAAATAGCTAATCTTAATATCACGACGCAGCCACATAATGCCGCACACTGCTGCCATCACTGTCCAAGAGTAGTGTAGCTGTAAAATAAAACCTACAGATAACACTAAGAAAATAGATGAAAATACCCTTCCTAAAGAAAAGCCCTTATGGTTTTTGTCATAACGCAAACGAATTAAGCAGTTAAGCGTAATAGCCGAGCCAAAATGAATAAAGGCAGGGTTATAGATCATGGTGTGATATAAATACCAAGGGCCTAAGGCAAATAAGAAGGTTCCTAACATCACTACCGAGCGAGAGAAAAGTAAGCTTAAAGCGTTAGCAAAAATCAAAATAGCCAACACTCTAAAGAATAGCTGGAAAGCAATAATGGACTCTAATCCTATATAAAGCTCTAAAGGAAAGCCTACCAACCATGAAGAGAGCATGCCAGGGACATTGCCCATAGAGCTTGCCTCATTACCAAAAGGCAAGTACTCATTATTAAAGGAAGCATGGAAGCCCTTTAATAACATTTGGATTTGATCATAGCTAAAGTTCTGATTGAACTCGTAGACCAAAGACATAGCTACGAAGATAATTAGTATTATCAATAATAATAGATAGTCTTTGAGGTTTAATGACTCTTTATTCATAGCAAGCACTTTTCTTGTTGGTATTAAAACACCAGGAAATTAATCTGAGGTGAGCCTCTTGGTTTATTGAAAGGAAAATAACTTTCCTTAACCACCACTGCTAACGCCTTTGCCCCACCACTAGTGAAAGTTTCCCAAAGCTCGTTAACAACTATACCTGCCTTGGAGCAGGCATTATCTTTAATGATGTTGATGTATACAGTAAACGAACTATCGAAGCTTTCACTAGTCCTCATTGAGGTTAAGCAAGCACCACAGTTCCTCTAGGGCGCTTGCTAAAAACAAGAACCAAGATGAGCTCAAAGGTGAGCTGAGGTCTTGCCTTGAGGGCAGGTTGCAAAGGCAAAATTATTATTGATCCTCTTTTTGTAAGTAATAAGACATAATCTTGATAGCATCAAAAATATTGCCATTACGAGAGGTATCTTGAGAATCTCTATAGTTCTTATCTTTAAATTCTAACAAACCAAAGCGGTTTAAAATCACAATGCGCTCTGATTCAATCACAGCATTATCAAGGTAAGAGCCAGAAATCACATATTTACGCTCTGGCAGATCAAAAAGATCAGATCCTATAGAGAAGTCCTTAGTTGGATTACGCACGCCTAACACACGAGGCAAAATAGTGGCACTAACATCATAAGCACAAGAGAGAGTTTCAACCACATTAGCTCCCTTACCAGGCCATTTCATAATAAATGGAATCTTTACTTGATAATCAGTAAAGTTGCTATTGTGTCCCCAGTAGTTATCTTTAGTATCATTGAACTCCTCACCGTGATCAGCAGTAATAATCACGATAGTATTTTGGTCATAGCCATATTCGGTCAAAATATCTAAGATACTTTTAATGTTAGTATCGGCATAGGCTACAGAGTTCTTGTAATGATTAAACAACGGTGTTCTATCAGTGTCTTTATTAAGCTCTAAATGATTAATGGCTCGGCTAGGCTCAAAGCGGAGCTTAAAATCATTTGGATAGGCATAACTATGCACATTATCTAAAAAGATAAAAGAAAAGAACTTTTGATCTTCTGATAAATTACTAATAAAGCTCTTAAAGTCTTTAATAGCATCTAAATCTCTTTCAATAGCATCATTACCTTTAGAGTTAATACGCAAATCAGGCACATTAGAAAAAACAGTGGAATTAAACTCAGGCATGTAAAGATTAGCCGAGGAGAAAATACCATAGGCATAAGAGCGATCTTTTACTGCTGCGCTAATAGATGCTGGAGTGCCAGTTGAGTAAGCTAAAGACCAGTAGGAAGCTGGAATACCATAGAATAAGCCAAAAATGCCACCTCTAGTTGAGTTAGATGCAGAGTAGTGATTCTTATAAACCCATGCATCCTGAGCAAAAGCCCAGGTATTAGGCATAATTTGCTCAGTAATCATGTCATAGCGTAAGGTGTCTACCACTAACAACAGAACGTTAAAAGGCTCACGAGCATTATCAAAGTAATACAAAGGCTCTTTGGGATAATCAAAAATTCCTTGAGCTGCAATTTCAATTCTTGTTTCTTTGTTTTTGCTTGGATCTACTATACCCCAACGCACCAATTTGCTGTTCATGGTTAAAGGATAATAAACAGGAATGCGATTTTGGAGCTCGACAATAGGAAAAACTTGCTTGGCAGAGGAATAAGCATGAATTAAATTGGCAATGAGATAACAGATGAGTGCCAAAATAACAAAGATACGAGCCTTAATGCCACGATAAGCGCAAAACATAGCCAAAGTAAGCATAATAGCGCTATAAAAAGCACAAAAGGCTATTTGAAAAACAATAGAAATCCAAGTATCAGTAGATAGTTCTATCACCTCACCGCCAGCATTGAAAAACAAATCAATCATGGCATAACTGATATGGAATCTATAAAGCTCAAATACTTTAGCATCAGTAGCTAATACTATGTGGCATAAAGTAATAATTACTGTGGCATAAATAAAGCGCCATTTTCCAATGTGTTGCTTAAAAGCAAAAACAGGAAAAATTAACAATAAAGAAACTAGGGCAAAGTAAAGAAAATAATGACCAAATGAAGCTGCACCATAGGTAGCACTAACAAACCAAGGGCTAGTATCCATATTAGGAGCATAAGACTTAGCAGAATATAAGGCTAAAGGAAGATTTAAAATACCAAGCCATAATACTATGCATAAATTTTTCTTAAACATAAGCCACAATCAAAGCATGAAGATGCTATTGCCCTTTTAATCAATGAAAAAACCAATAAACTCAGAACCAGTTTTGACCCATATGCCACAAAACACCAATCCTAGCACGAGCTAAAGCCACCTATTATCTTTGACCAGACATTATTCTTTTAGTTGCAAAATAAGGTAGCCTTATATAATTGTGGGCTCAATCTTATCATAAGCTAAGTAAGTACTTTCTATTATTATGAACAGCAGTACTATTATGTGCATAATATAGTTCTTAAGATTCCAACCTAAGGGAGATTTTAATAATGTCACAGCCTAAATCTTTATGTGTATTACGACTTTCTGCTTTAGGTGATTGTATCAATGCCTTTGGTGTGATTGGTGCTTTAAACAAGCAATATCCTGATCTCAAGCTTTCTTGGGTAATTGATAAACGTTTTGCTCCTCTGTTTAAGGATGAACAAGGTCAAGATCTCGTACCTTTGCATACTGTTGATTTTAAGAACCAGGGCTTAAAAACTGTTTTAGCTCTTAAAAAAGAATTATCCTCTGAGCGCTTTGATATTTTGCTTAATATGCAGACCTCAATTAAGGCCTCTTTATGCTCTTTAGCTATTAAGGCTCAAGATAAATATGGCTACGATAGTGAACGCTCCCGTGAAGGACAACGCTTCTTTATTAATCATCAAGTACCATCTCCTGAAAACAAACATGTGCTAAGCGGCTTTTTGGCCTTTGCTCAAAGCTGTAATTTGCCAGTAGATAAGCCTTATTGGGACTTTAAACTAGCCCCTGAGCTCATTGAGAAAATGCAAACTATTATTGGCTCAGACAAATTTATGGCCCTAAGCCCTTGCTCTGCGGTACAGAGCAAAAACTGGAATATACAAGGCAATATAGCTATGGCCAATTATGCCTACGAGCAAGGTTTTAAAGTAGTACTCATAGGTGGCCCAAGTCAGATAGAAATGCAAACTTGTAATATTATTGCTGAGCAATGCCCTCATTGCCTTAATCTTTGTGGCAAAACTAATTTACGAGAGCTTGCTGCCCTCTTATCACTTAGCAGCTTAGTGTTATCCCCTGACTCTGGCAGCATGCATTTAGCCTCAGCCCTTAATACTCCTGTCATTGGTTTATTTGCTCGTCATGATGATAAAAGAGTAGGCCCTTGGAACTTTATGGATCTCAATGTTTCAGTATATGAACAGTTGGCCAAACAGGAGCTTAATGGTCAAACTATTCCATGGCGCTATCGAGTTAAACAAGATCAGGCTATGGATAATATTTCTATTAACATGGTCAAAGAAATGTTTAACCATGCCTTAGCTACAAAAGTAGTCTAAATTGATGAAAATATTGCTATGATATAGAGTGGACCTGATCATTTTAATGGCTCCTTTTGGTGCAATTAAATGTGCCTGACTTATCTTCTCGTAGGCATTAATGGTTCCAATTAGACTGTATTTTGTTTTAATTAAGAACTAAAAGAGGCAGCATTTAATGCTGGCACTACCAAGCATTTAAAGCTGATATTAATCATGAATATTGCTGTTTTTCCAGGAACCTTTGATCCTGCTACCTTAGGCCACTTTGATATTATTCAACGCTCTAGCAAGTTGTTTGATCGTTTAATTGTAGCAGTAGCCGAAAGCCCAATTAAAAAGCCTTTATTTACCCTCCAAGAGCGTGTGGAATTAATGAAAGGCTGCACCAAGCAATTATCTAATGTTGAGGTAATGGGTTTTGAGGGCATGCTTACTGACTTTATTACTGCGAATAAAGCCAATGTCTTAATTCGTGGTATTCGTACTGTTGCTGATTACGACTACGAAATGCAGCTTACTGGCATGTATCGTATTGCTCTACCACGTCTAGAGATTGTTATGTTACCAACTAATGGCAATTTAGCTTTTATTAGCTCATCTTTAGTACGTGACATCATTGTTCATCGTGGCGATATTTCTCACTTTGTGCCACATAATGTTAACAATGCTATTCGTGAGAAAATCTACAACCAATAATCCTACTCGATCAAGGCTTTGCATCTGAGGATAAAGCCTTGATCTTGGGCAATAATCAGCCCCCACACAAAAAATCCGCCTTTAACTTGAGAGCTTGAGGTGGATAATTTCCTATTTCTGGCAATTTGGGCAGAAGAAAGTAGAGCGATTGCCCTGCACAATACGCTTGATCTTAGTACCACAAACTTTACAAGGCTCATCACAGTGGCCATAAACCTGTAAGTTCTGCACAAAGTAACCAAGCTTACCATCAGCTCCCTCAAAGTCTCTAATAGTAGTACCACCTTGAGCAATAGACTCAGTTAAAATGCGCTTAATCTCTGTGACTAAGAGTTCAGCTTCCTCTTTGCTAATAGTATTGGCCAAACGACATGGATTAATCTTGCAGGCAAATAAGACTTCACTAGCGTAAATATTACCTACGCCTACTACTACAGCTGAGTTTAATAAGGCTTGCTTAATAGAAAGCTTACGGCGTTTTAAATTATTGAGCAAAACCTCAGCAGTAAAACTATCTAATAACGGCTCAGGGCCTAACTCTTTGAGCGGTTTGTACTCATAAGGATCTTCATTAGGAGCCACATAAGCTACTAATCCAAAGCGGCGGGCATCGTTATAACGAACAGAAGTATGAGAGTCTAATTTGAGTTCAAAGTGATCATGTAAAATGCGCTCACTGTCGCTATCGACAATACTCAAATGACCTGTCATACCCAAATGAATAATAATCGATCCTTGAGTGGTAAAGACGATAATATACTTACTACGGCGCTCTAACTTGATTACTGTTGCTCCTATTAACTTTTTTAAATCATCACTCATAGGAACACGCAAACTTAACTTGCCAATAAAGACATCTTCAATCTTATGGTTAACCAAGACCTTTTCAACGCCTCTCTTGGTAACCTCAACCTCTGGCAATTCAGGCATAGTTCCTTCTCCTTTACTAATAATTGGATCACACGATTTCTGATATAAGATTTAGCAAGTTACGCTATTTTTAGTAATAAGTACAAAGCTCATACATGATACGCAAATTACTTGCCCAATCTCTAAAACTTAAGAAAAATTGCCATGCTGAGCATAAAAAAAGGGACAATCCTAAAGGATTGCCCCTCTTTTTGGTCCTTAAAGAACTCAAGATTAATTACTTAATCTTGCCTTCCTTGTAAAGAACATGCTTACGTACTACAGGATCGTACTTCATGATCTCCATCTTACCTGGAGTAGTACGACGGTTCTTAGTAGTAGTATAGAAATGACCGGTACCTGCTGAAGAATTTAAACGGATCTTCTCGCGACCACCTTTCTTAGCCATGATACACTCCCTTAGATCTTAACGCCGTTAGCGCGCATATCAGCAAGAACGGCATCAATACCCAACTT
This sequence comes from Anaerobiospirillum sp. NML120448, assembly GCF_023050945.1. GTDB lineage: Bacteria > Pseudomonadota > Gammaproteobacteria > Enterobacterales > Succinivibrionaceae > Anaerobiospirillum. The sequence goes on from NZ_JALKIM010000001.1 coordinate 40,831, forward strand.
GTCAATAGTACGCATACCCTTAGTGGTAACACGCAATCTTACAAAGCGGCTCTCACTCTCAACCCAGAAACGGTGATACTTTAAGTTTGGAAGAAAGCGGCGCTTAGCAGCATTCTTAGCGTGGGAACGATGGTTGCCCACTGCCGGGCGCTTGCCCGTAACTTGGCAAACTCTGGACATGTCTAGTCACACTCCAAATATACTTATACGGGTCACAGCACCTAACTAGAGCTGTAACCATGTTAAAGGTACAACAAAACGGGCGCTATTCTACCATATAAAAAGCATTATGATCGCATAAGTGCGATTTTTATAAGCTAGGTAGAGGCAACGTGTACCTTCATGAAATTATTAATAAAAAATAGCTTCCCTGTCATTTGGATGTGGCGGCTGTTAGAACTGAGGGCAGACGCTAAAGCGCATTAGTTAACGCTTAGTAGTGGCCTGCAGTAGTGCAATTAGCCATTACGCACGCTTTCCCAAGCTTACGTTATACACCTCTGGTATCAAGCGATGCCAACCTTATTATGCAAGGTAGCTTAGTATGGGAAACACTTTGTTCTTTTCTACAGTAAAAATTACTGTTCTTTACCAGCAAAATAGTCTTGAGCTCTAAATCATAAACTATATGGGTAAAAAAGCCTGAGCTAGCTTAATATGCTAGGGCGCTAAAATTAAGCTTAGTTCCAAAGATTGCTCATCAGCCCTTTGATGGCGTTATCTCTGCTATCAAGCAAAAGCCCGTTATAAGTTACAGGCAAGAGCGCTACTTAATAGAAAAAAGTTAATCATGGATTAACGATAGGCTTAAAAAACAAAAAAACTCATTTAAGTAATGACACTTAAAGAGCTGTGTTCCATATACCGAAAAATAGCTTTGAGATTATAGACGATTGCATCACAAAGATCAAAAGAAAAGCAAAAAAAATCTTGATATTTCTGTTAATTTTAACAAACACACTTAACAATGTACCTACAATAGGGCCTCTAGCTCTTATTAAAAGCCATAATGAGAACGTAATTTTACTGCCCACCAATCAAACAAGCACTGACTGAATATGAGGTCTGCTATATAATGAGCAAGCTAATAATAGGCCTTGACCAAACTTAAGGCTTATTGTTGTTAAGGAGCGCAAAATTATGTCTTGGCAATTACTTGTAACTGTATTTACCTTTGGCGGTTTAGGAGCTATTGTTCGTGCTTCGGTAATTTTTATCTTAGCTATGCCCGCTGTATTCGTTTTTCCACTCCCTACCTTAATTATCAATATGCTAGCTGCATTGCTAGGCGGTTTTATTTTAAGCATTACTTTGCCTGAGCAAATTAGTATTGCCCTATCAGTTGGATTAATTGGCGGTATGGGTACCCTATCTGCTTTTGCAGGCGACGTACTTAATCATTACTTTGATAAAAGACATCGTAAAAAGATGTTCTTGGTGATTGCAAGCTATGTCATGCTTACCACCATCACTGGTGTACTCTTTGCAGCTTTGGGTTCTACTTTAGGTAACTTTGTAAAAGATTCTTATACAGAAAATAGCGATGCTGCTTTATTTTTAGAGCAAAGCCGAGCTCTTCAAGAATCTTTAAAACATGATGCCTATATGCACGATCACCTTCATGAAGTCTCCCCAACCGAGCAAGCTGACGAGAAAGCTTCTAATCCAGGCTCCGAGCCTGCCCACTCAGAACCTGCCTACTCAGAGCCTGAGCATAATGCTCTTGAAAGCATTAATGATTTATCTAATGAGAAGCAATAAGGAGTAGTGTCGTGAATAAACTTATGTTCTATATGCTTGTCTTCTTTGGCGGTGGCTTTGGTTGTATTACTCGCTTCTTAATTGATGGCACTGATCTGCATGCTTTTACTATTAGTAATATTGCTGCCTGCTTATTGTTAGGCATTTCTTACGCTTTATACAACTATCGTATTTGGTCAGATAACAAGTTTTTCCATTGCTTTGTTAATATTGGCTTCTTAGGAGGATTATCAACTTTCACTCCTTTAGCTATGTTTTCTATTGCCAGCGCTCAAGATAATCTCTTTATCGCTACTGCTTATTTATTAGGTATTTTATTAGCTTACATAGTGCTATGTTTTGCTGGCTATTTAGCATGTAATTACTTCTTAAAGTTTGTCCTTAAACGTAAGAGACAAATGAGTATGCTAGCCCGCTCCCGCTATCTGTTCCAATATAAAATGCTGCTAGCAGAATTTGATAAGGTAAAAGCAGGTTTTGAAGAATTAAAAGCTCTTAATGTGCCCTTGCATATCGACTCTGCTTTAGGCCCATTAGTAGGAAAAAGGGATGAGCTCAAGCAAAAGGCCATGATTCATTTACGCTTAATGCTGGCCTTAACTGAGCGCTATAACCAAAGTGTAATTGATGATAAGTGCGCCTCTTATGGCTTTGAGCAAATGCTTCAAGATGCCCATAAAAAAGGAGAATTAGGCGATCCTTTAGAGCCTTTTACCTCCATTAAGGATCAGCTCCAATACGTCAATGGCATGATGGACGAAATGCAAGGCACAGTAGCCTCGCACCTAGCCAAGCAAAACGCCAAGAATAAGAGCAAAAACAAGAAAAAATAATCCCCAAAAAGACTCCTATGGTTTCTCATAGGAGTCTTTTTTTATCCCCCAAGCACACAGGCCCTGGCCCTAAGGCCTGGGCCTGAGGCCAGCTCCTTGAGCTGCAGCTAAATTTTAGGGTCGTGAGGGTGGCAAAAGCACTGGTTGTCTCACGATCTTAAAAAAGAGTAGTATTTTTCGCTTTAGTTTTATCATTACTAAATTAAAATTAGATATGAGCTTGAATTTTGGGAGTGCGGCTCCATATATTAATTAGTGAAGATCTTAATCATCCTCCCCCATTAAGCTCAAATATGATTGGTTCAAAGTTACAACTAATCTGACACCAATTAACTTAACTCACATCAATGCTTAATTAGTGCATCAATAGAGTATAGGTTCTTGGTAGCTAAATTTTTTTAAGGATGATGAGATCATGTTTAAGGAGAACTCCATGAGCCAATTACTGCTTCAAAATCGTAAGATAGTACTAGGCATTACAGGTGGCATTGCAGCTTATAAAAGTTGTGAATTATGCCGTATGCTAGTTAAAAACGGCGCTCAAGTCGCTGTAGTAATGACAGAAGCTGCCACCAAATTTGTTACCCCAGCTACCTTTGCTGCTCTTACTCATCATGAGGTCATGACTGGAGTTTTTGACGATGCAGAAGGTATTGATCACATTGCTATTACTAAAGACGCAGACTTATACGTAATCGCCCCTGCAACAGCCAATACTATTGCTAAATTTGCCATGGGCATGGCTGACAATGCCGTTACCACCTCAGTATTAGCCTCTGCTTGTCCTGTAGTTATCGCTCCTGCGATGAATACTCGCATGCTCTTAAATCCAGCTACTAAAAATAATTTAAAAACCTTACAAGATCGTGGTTTTTATATTATTGCACCTGAGGAGGGTGAGCTTGCTTGTGGTGACACTGGCATGGGTCGCATGCGTAATGTTGATGATATTTTTGCCTATATTTGCTCTTTATTAAATGAGAATGTAGCTATTCCTTACGATATCAATAGCACTACTTGTCTACCAAAGCCACAAGAGCCAACCGCTTTAACCCAGACTAAGCTCTTACCTAAGTCTCATGGCGCAGGCTTAAAGATTGTTATTACTGCTGGCCCTACTGAAGAAATTATTGATCCTGCACGAGTCATTACCAATCGTAGTTCAGGAAAAATGGGTTATGCCCTAGCTCAAATGGCTGCTACTATGGGTGCTGATGTCACCTTAATTTCAGGCCCTACCAGCTTGGCTACCCCTAATAACGTTAAACGTATTGATGTTTCTACCGCAAGCCAAATGCTTGATGCGGTAAAGTCTCAAGTAGGTCAAGCTCATATCTTTATTGGCTGTGCCGCCGTTGCTGACTATAGACTCATTGAGCCTATGAGTACTAAACTCAAGAAAGAAGACCATGGTGAGTTTTTAACCTTAGAGTTAGTACGCAATGAAGATATTGTCTCTTATGTAGGCCACTTGGACGAAGACCGTCCTTATACTGTAGGCTTTGCTGCTGAGACCAATAATTTTGAAGAAAATGCCAAAGAAAAAATCGTTCGTAAGAAGCTCGATTTAATTGTCTGCAATGATGTAAGTGGCAGTGAAATTGGATTTGGTTCTAATGATAATGCTGCTACTGTCTACAGCCCTGAGGGAGAAGTTTGCACCTTTGGTAAAATGAGCAAAATTAAACTAGCTGATCTCTTAATGGAACTGATCATTTCTCAATTTAAAGAAAAGCTCAGCCATAAGAAGAACTAATTATCACTAGTAATCAATCATTACTAATTGGGAGCCTGGCTTAATAGTCAGGCTTTTTTTATTAAACCCTTATAAGAGCTACACCCTTTATGAGTCAATGCGACGTTGAAATTGAATTAAAAGTTTTAGATGAGCGCTTTAAACAAGGCCTTTTTCCTTTACCTCAATATGAAAGTGACATGGCCGCTGCTGTTGATTTAAGAGCTATGTTTGAACAAGACACTATAGTAGCTCCTAATAGTACTATTTTAGTACCTACAGGTATTGCAATTTATATTAAAAACCCATATTTATGCGCCACTGTTTTACCACGCTCTGGCCTTGGTTTTAAGCATGGCATAGTGCTAGGAAATCTTACTGGCCTCATTGATGCTGACTACCAGGGACAATTAATGGTGCCTTTATGGAATCGCTCTGACGAGCCTTTTACTATTCATGTAGGCGATCGCATTGCCCAAATGATGTTTTTACCTATTGTGCGTGCTACCTTTAAACAAGTTGAGGAATTTGAACTCACTAATCGCGGCACTCTAGGCTTTGGCTCTACTGGGCACAAATAAAAGCCGATAAAGCAAAAAAGCAAAAAAGGCTGCTCTTTAATTTGCCTAAAGAACAGCCTTTTTTATGATTTTTTACGAGTAATTACTTGGCAAGCAATTGCTTGGCCAGTAATTACTTGGCAAGTAATTGCTTGAGCTGAGCAATTTCTTTTTGAGTTTGCTCTAAAGCCACGCCACCTAAAACATTACGCTTAGCAAGAATACTCTCAAACTGTAAGATTGGGTAAACATCGCTCTCAATGACCTTGCTAAACTTTTGATACTCTTCAATTGAGAGATCTTCTAAAGCCTTTTTCTGATCAATAGCATAAAGTACTACTTGACCTACAATGTCATGAGCCTCTCTAAATGGCACACCCTTGGATACTAAGTAGTCAGCCAACTCAGTAGCATTAGAATAACCGCCCTTAGCAGCAGCTAAGATCTTGTCCTTATTGAGCTTAATATCCTCAAATACTAAGGACATCATATCTAAGCACTCATGCCAAGTATCTAAGGCATCAAAAAGACCTTCCTTATCCTCTTGTAAGTCCTTATCGTAAGCTAAAGGCAGTGCCTTAACTGTAGTTAAAATACCCATTAAAGCGCCCACGACACGGCCAGCCTTACCACGAATTAACTCTAAGGCATCAGGATTTTTCTTTTGAGGCATTAAAGAAGAGCCAGAGGTTACCTTATCGGATAACTCAATGAAATTAGCTTCACCTGAGTTATAAATAATTAAATCCTCAGCTAAACGTGATAAGTGTACCAAGCTAATAGAGGCACAAGAGAGTAACTCCATCACATGGTCACGATCAGATACAGCATCTAAGCTATTGTGAGTAGCAGCCTTAAAATTCAAGCTTTGAGCTAAAGCCTCACGATCAATAGGATAGGCAGTACCAGCTAAAGCAGCACTTCCTAAAGGACATACATTTAAGAGATCACGGGCATTATACAAACGCACATAGTCACGATCTAACATTTGTAAGTAAGCTAAGCAAAAATGTGAGAAGGTAACTGGTTGAGCTCTTTGGAGGTGGGTATAGCCTGGGAAAATTACGCCCTGGTTTTCATCAGCCACCTTAAGTAAGGCTCTTTGTAAAGAACGAATAGACTGTAAGATAGTGTCGCAAGCACCACGGCAAAAGAGCTTTAAGTCTAAAGCTACTTGGTCATTACGGGAGCGACCAGTATGGAGCTTCTTACCTAAAGAACCGACCTTTTCAATTAAGCGGCGCTCTACATAAGAGTGAATATCCTCATCGCCAGCAACAGCAATTTCATTTTCACGGCCAGTCATTTCTTGCTCAAGCTCATTTAAAGCTTTAGTAAGATCACTGCACTCTTGCTCACTTAATACGCCTACGGTAACTAAAGCTTGAGCCCAGGCACGAGAGCCTTCAACATCCTCATGGAATAAACGATAGTCAAAAACTAAAGAATCATTGAAATGCTTAAAACGTGCATCACTATCTTGGGTAAATCTTCCACCCCATAAAGCCATAATGCTTTCCTCTAAAAAAGTATGAACGGCCCTAACAAGGGCGTAGTTAAAATAAAGACAAAACCAAGCAGTGCTGCTAAATATTTTAAGCAAGGCTTGGTTTTGCCTTTAAGAGTTGAAAAGCTTGGTTCAGTAGCACCAAACCAAGCTTTTTTGCCAAAAAGTAAACTAAGGATTACTTAGCTTGCTTTCTGTGCTCTGCATTTAAAGCACGAATACGTGCTGGTAAGGAGTAAAGCTGAATGAAGCCCTTACCATCAGCCTGATCGTAAACATTGTCAGCGCCAAAGGTTACGAAGTCAAAGTTGAATAAGCTATTTGGGCTATCCTTCTGGATAATGTCGCAGTTGCCCTTGTAAAGACGAACTACTACCTTGCCATTTACGTCCTTAGCAAGCTCATCAGCACCAGCCTGGAGGATCTCACGTAAACGAGTAAACCAACGGCCATCATAAACTAATTGAGCAAACTCAATAGCTAAGTGATCACGATAAATTCTGGTGGTCTTATCTAAAACTAATTGCTCAATTGCACGTAAAGCGTGGTGAATAATGGTACCGCCTGGGGTCTCATAGCAGCCACGGGACTTCATACCAACTAAACGGTTCTCAGTAATATCGATACGACCTACGCCGTTACGGGCACCACGAGTATTAAGCTCATCTAAGCACTCAAAAGCGCTAACCTTCTTGCCATCAATCTCAGTTACTACGCCCTGCTCAATGGTAAGCTCAAAGGTCTCTGGAGTATCTGGAGCCTTGAGAGGATCAACAGTCCAAGTCCAAACGTTCTCAGAGGCTGCATTCCAGGTGTGCTCTAACTCGCCACCTTCAGTGGAGATGTGTAAAGCATTAGCATCACGGCTATAAATCTTCTTTAAAGTAGCCTTACATGGAATGTTGCGAGCCTGTAAATAAGCTAAGCAATCTTCACGGGAACGTAAATCCCACTCACGCCATGGAACAATAACGTCTAAATGAGGGGCTAAAGCAGCAACGGCACTTTCAAAACGAACCTGGTCGTTACCCTTACCAGTAGCGCCGTGAGAAATAGCATCACAGCCCTCGGCTAAGGCAGCCTCTACCATGGCCTTACCAATTACTGGACGAGCAATAGCAGTACCTAATAAGTAAGACTCTTCGTAAAGAGCGCCAGTCTTAAAGGTCTCAAAAACATAATCACGAACGAACTCTTCACGTAAATCTTTTACAATGCACTTAGTAGCACCTGAGTTCTTAGCCTTTTCCTCAATGCCCTCTAAGTCCTCTCGCTCTTGACCTACATCTGCTACAAAACAAACTACTTCACAACCATAGTTTTCCTTTAACCAAGGTACGATGGTTGAAGTATCAAGACCGCCTGAATAAGCTAATAATACCTTCTTGTACTGCTTTTTCTCTTGCTTTTGCATCTGAGTGTTCCTCTAAGGATTGAGCAAAGTGGCTAAAAGTGCCATGTGAATATGGAGACGATTTTCAGCTTCATCAAAGACTACGGATTTTTCACCATCCATTACTTCATCAGTAATTTCATAGCCACGATGAGCTGGTAAACAATGCATTACCAATTTAGCATTAGAACTTGCAACTAATTGTTCATTGATTTGGTAAGGCATAAAGACTTTTTTAACGGCTTCAAGTGGAGTGTCATCGCCCATTGAAACCCAGGTATCGGTATATAAGACGTCATAGTCCTTAAGTAAGGATAGATCGTCAGTTACATCTAAAGTGGCACCATATTTTTGAGCCTGCTCTTGAGCAAGCTTAAATACCTGTACATCAGGGCCACAATTTTTAGGGCAGAAACATGTAACATTAGCACCTAAAATAGCGCCTGCTACTAATAAGGAATTGGCAACATTGTTACCATCACCTAAATAGGCTAATTTCACCCCTTGGACTTTACCTAAGTGCTCTTTTACTGTCATGTAGTCAGCCATTGCCTGAGCTGGATGATATAAGTCAGATAAAGCATTGATTACAGGAACAGAGCCAGTAGCTGCTAACTCCTCTAAAGTAGTTTGCTTGAAGACACGACCTACTAAACAATCTACCCAACGAGAGAGGTTACGAGCATAGTCAGGAACAGTTTCACGTACGCCTAAATCACCTTTACCAAGATCTAGGTAAACACCATGACCGCCTAAATTAAACATAGCCAATTCAAAGGTGGTACGAGTGCGTAGCGAAGGCTTTTCGAACATTAAGGCAGCACTCATTCCATCTAACTTTCGTCGATAGGCTTTTGGATCTGCCTTCATGCTTTGAGCAAGGTCGATAAGTTGATGGTATCCGTCTTGGTCTAATTCAAAACCAGTTAAAAGATGCTGCATTGGAACTCCTTCATTGTTCAAAATAATGCCCAGTATAGCTATGGGGATAGCCTTTTGTTAGCCCTTAAAACACAAAAAGCGCATCTACCAATGCTTAATTACTTTCAATAAGCAGTAGGGCGCTATGTGAATTTTAATTAAAGAACTAATCAATACTCGATAGTAAATCTTAGCTATAAAGAGCCTTAGAATTTAGGCAAAACAGGCTAAAGTCACTACCAATATCGCTTAGATTTATTATCTTACTATTTAAGAACATTATTACATGTGCACAAATAAAGAGCGGCGATTAACTTAGTGCACCAATTTTATGCAAAGCTAAGGTTAGAGCAGCAATAGTTCTACCTTCTGTAAGGACTGAATTTTCATTAAATATCAGCTCTTTGACCTCATTGGGAGTAAGCTTTACTATATCTATAGGCTCTGGTTCATCACCACAACAAGAGCATGGATATAAATCCTCACATAAATAAGAATACATTCTTAGATCAAGCATGCCAGGAGCTACTGTCATTTCATGTTTTAATAAAGTTAGCTTGCGAGCACCTAGGCCTATTTCCTCTTCTAGCTCACGTACTACAGCATGCTCTTTACTTTCACCCTCGTCGATTTTTCCTTTGACCAAGCCTAGTAAATAAGCCATCACACCACCAGCATACTCTACTGTTAAATAAAAATGTTGGCCATCATAAGGAACAGCCATTACTGCTCCACGCCCGCCCATAATGCGCTCGTAATTAGCTTGTACGCCATTGGAGAAAGTAAGATCCATACTCTCGACTCTAAAAATACGGGAGGCTTGATGTACTTTGCGATTGGCAACCTTAGGGAGGGTCTTATTGAGGGCGCTTAAATCCATATTCACACCGAAGATAAAGCTATGACAAGATAAAATCATGAGATCATCAAGCCATAATACGACAAGTATTTTTATCTTGCAAAAAATCACCCTTTCTAAACTTGCATAATTTATTAATGCACCAAAGTGATCTCTTTTTTTGTATAAAGCTCTTAGGTTTCATAATGCTATAATTGACCATCAGTTTGAAACCAATTATTGCGACTAAAGTGACTATAGAAGATAAGCAAAAAATCAAAGATAACCTCAATTCAGTGCGAATTGATAAATGGTTATGGGCTGCTCGTTTTTATAAAACTCGCTCTTTAGCCCGCCAAATGATTGAAGGCGGCAAGGTCGAATACAATGGAGCCAAAGCTAAGCCATCTCGTAACGTTGAGGTGGGTGCGAAAATTAAATTGCTACAAGGTTTTTCCCGTAAAGAAGTAATTGTTAAGGCTATTTCTGATGTCAGAGGGCCTGCTAGTGTGGCAATAACTTTATATGAGGAAACAGCCGAAAGTATTGAGCGTCGCCAAGAGGAAGCTCGTTTGAATAAACTAGCGGCTTTAATTAATCCTCACCCAGACACCAAACCTAACAAAAAAGAGCGCCGTGAGCTGGGCAATTTGAAGCAATTGATGGGCAAAGAATAATTACACTAAAGGTTTAGTTATGGACGATAACAAGCAAATTATGGGCGTTGTAGTTGAAGAAAATCTTCAAGAAAACAGTGTGGTTCGTTTTTTATTTGAAGAGCATGGCGTACGTGGCGAAATAGTGCACATGCACGATCCTGTTAAGAAGCTTTTAGAGAATATTAACCACTACCCTGATTGTGTTAAGGCTCTGATGCTTGAGCTCTCTTCAGCTGCGGTACTACTAGCTGCCACCTTAAAGGCTAATGGCACAGTAACCGTACAAATTCAATGTGGTAAAGGTCCAAAGGCTATGAACTTTGCCTTTATTAATATTGATAAAAACCTTAACTTTTACGGCAATGTTTCTTGGGATCAACAAGCTCAATGTGATGATGCTAGTTTTAAAGATTTAGTAGGAGAAGGTGGCATTTTAGTTATCAGTGCTTTCCCAGAGGGCGGTACTCGCTATCAAGGTATTGTTAACTTAGATAAGGCCAATCTTTCTGAGGCTATTGAAAGCTATTTTAAAGATTCAGAGCAGCTCGATACTACCTTAAAGCTCTATCATGATGTTGGTGCTTGTAAGTCTGGAGGTATCTTATTACAGATCATTCCAGAAATTGAAAACAACCATGAGTCTTTAGAGCACTTATCTACCTTATGCGCTACTTTAACTAGCGATGAGCTCTTTGATTTAAGCCTTAATGAAAGCTTACGTCGTCTCTATTGGAACGATAAGATGCGTGTTTTTGAACCTAATACAGTTGCTTTCAAGTGCATTTGCTCTCAAGAGCGCATCTTAAATGCTATTAGCGGTCTACCTCATGATGATTTAGTAGAGATTGCTAATGACCCTAAGGGGGTAAATATGACCTGTAATAGCTGTGGCAAGATCTATCATGTCACCCAAGAAGAAGTTCAAGAGCTGTTAAATAAGAGCGAAAAAGAAAAAGCCTTAGAAAGAGCAGAAGCTCGCGACTAACCTAAAATTTTTCCAATCAATTATTTTGCACACGCCAATTAAGCTTTCTAACAACATTAGAAAGCTTTTTTGGCTTTTTTATGCTTGAGAAATCAAAAGTGTCCGAAATTAATGTAGTCAACCCAAGTATTAAAGAGCCTGTACGCTCATGGTTTAACGTCAGCTTAATGAGTGTTAGCCACTTTATGAGCGACTTCTATACTGCGTTTTTACCTGTGCTCTTACCAATTCTAGCTGCCCGCTATGATATCTCTTATACCCAAAGTGCCACTATTTATATGATTTTTACTGTGGCTATGAACTTTGCTCAACCACCTATTGGTATCTTAGCCGATCGCAAAAACCTTAATTACTTATTACCGCTCTCTATTTTAACTGGAGCTTTATTTGCCTCAGCAGCCACACTAAGTCCAAACTTATGGGGCATTATCTTAATTGTATTGCTCTGTGGCATTTGCTCATCAGGTTTTCATCCTGTAAGCGCAGCTGTGCTTACTAAGGTCATTCCTGAAAATAATAAAGGTCTAGGTACTAGTATTTATATCGCAGGTGGCAATATTGGCTTTGCTATTGCTCCATTATGTGTAGCCAGCTTTATTGAAAGTTTTGGTGAAAACTACTTACTAGCCATGGCTATTCCAGCCATTATTACTACTGTTCTCATTTACAAGCAAAGATTACAAAATGCTCAGACAGTAGCGGCTACTCCTAAAGATGGCCCTAAATTTAGTACTCTTATTACCTCCAAACAATTTTTAGTGCTCAACAGCGCCATCGCTTTACGCTCCTGGACTTATTGCTCCTTTGTAGTATTCTTGCCTATGCTCTTTAATGCTAAAGGATACGACTCTATTAGTGGTGCCAGCTGCTTAGTAGTAATGCTCTTAGGCTGTGTAGCAGGTGGTTTAGTAGGCGGAGCTCTTACTGACAAATTTGGCCCCAAAAAAGTAACTTTAGGTTCTTTTGTGGTGTCATTAATTGGTAGTATTACTTTCCTAAACTATTGCGATACTTCCTTTATTTCTTTATTAGCCTTGTTCTTATGTGGTGCAGGAGCCTATGGCTCCACTCCAAATGCCATTGTTTGGGCTCAACGCTTATTACCTAACAGCTCAGCTTTTGCTGCATCCATGATGTTAGGCTTTACCTTTGGCGCAGGCTATATTGAGTCCGTGCTCACAGGCTATTTAGGCGATATTATTGGTCTTGATAAGGCTATGCTCTATACCGCTTGTGTGGCTATGGCAGCAGCATTTTTCTTATTGTTGCCTTTAAAAGAACCAGCAGATACTAAAAATAAAACTAATTAGTGCACCCTAATAAGTACAGCTAACGCACTAAAAAAGGTCTCTTGTACAAAAGCAAAGTTTTATGAAATAAAGCGGTACAATATTTGTTAACAAAGAAGATCTTCTATTGAATCGAGAATATTTATGCGCAACATTTATTTAGGTGTCAATATTGACCACGTAGCAACCGTGCGTAATGCCCGCGGTGTTAGCTATCCAGATCCTGTTACTGCCTGTGCTTTAGCTGAGCTCGGCGGTGCTGATAGCATTACTACTCACTTACGTGAAGATCGTCGCCATATTACTGATCGTGATGTCCGTATTATCAGAGAAACAGTCCAGACTAAGCTCAACTTAGAAATGGCTATTTCTGATGATGTTATGGCTATTGCTGTTGCTTTAGCTCCTCAAGCTGCCTGTTTAGTTCCAGAAAGACGTGAAGAGGTAACAACCGAGGGCGGTTTACAAGTAGCTAAAGACATGATTAAGGTTGGCAATGCCGTAGAGCGCCTTGCTAAGGTTGGTACTGAGGTTTCTTTATTTATTGACCCTGTTAAAGAGCAAGTTGATGCGGCTCATAAAGTTGGTGCACCTTATATTGAATTTCACACTGGTGCCTATGCTAATGCTAAGAGCAAAAAAGAAAGACATGAATGCTTAGAGCAAATTGCTCGTATGGCTCAATATGCCAGTGATTTAGGCTTACACGTTAACTCTGGTCATGGCCTAACCTATGATAATGTTGCCCCTATTGCTGCTATTGAACAAATGGAAGAGCTCAATATTGGACACAGCATTATTGCCCGAGCTATTTTTGTGGGCCTGCCACAAGCAGTTCAAGAAATGAAGAAAATCATGCAAGAAGCACGTCGCTTCCCTGCTCAATATCAATAAGATTAAGGCGCTGTTAACAGCGCCTTTTTTTATCTCCAAAATGCGATTACTTTCGCACTAAACAGACAATTACATTGCACAAAGCTACTAACTAAGGCACACTTTCAATTTGGTTTTATAAGCTCAAACTTTTTAGATCGTGCTTTGGCACACTTGGCACACTGAATATCTTTTTTAATTATGAAAAGCTTAATTTGCGCAAGTTTAAAAGAGCTCCTATAATTACCATCAAATGCTAGATTGCAAAAGTAAAGTCAGTGATCATACTTTTGCAATCTAGCTTAAGCGCACAACGAACTAAAGTGCACATGTTTAGGCTATGCTTAGGTTTACCTAAGCTCTTTTTTTAGCAAGTAACAAGAAAAATACAATGTCTATTAATTTACTTCAAAGCTTTGGCAGCAACTCTATTGAGCGTGTTGAGGCAGCTCTTAACGCAATGCGTAAAGGTCGCGGTGTATTGGTAGTTGACAATGCAGATCGTGAAAATGAGGGTGATTTAATCTTTGCTGCTGACACTATGACTGTAGAGCAAATGGCCTTTATGGTTCGTGAGTGTTCTGGTATTGTTTGTGTATGTATTACCAAAGAGCGTGCTAAGGAACTTGAGCTTCCAATGATGGTAGCAGACAACACCTCTACCTACGGTACTGCTTTTACTATTTCTGTTGATGCTGCTGAGGGTGTAACTACTGGTGTATCAGCATCAGATCGTATCCAGGCCATTAAGACCATCTTACGTAAGGACGCTAGCCGTAAGGATTTAGCTGCTCCTGGCCATATGTTCCCATTAGTAGCTCGTGATAATGGCGTATTAGAGCGTGATGGTCATACTGAGGCTTCTATTGATTTAGCTCGTTTAGCTGGCTTTAGTAAGTGTGGCGTATTATGTGAGTTATGTGCCCCAGATGGTGATATGGCTCGCTTACCACGTGTATGTGCTTTTGCTCAGCTCCACGATCTTACCGTAGTTTCCATTGAGGATATTATCGAGTATCGTAAGGCCAAGAATTGCTAAGCCAAACCAATGGCCCCTGGCCAGGGCCAAGGCCTGAGCCATGGCTAGGGCAAGGCCAGGGCCTGGCCATGATCTAAGCTTGAAATTGAAAAAAGCAGAGTCTCAACAGCTCTGCTTTTTTTATATAATGATTACTGACTTAAGCTAAGCTCTCTTTTTTAGGCTCAGAGAATCATACATGCTGCAATTAGGATATACCCGCATAGGAAACAAACAAGGATCAAAACTAGCCATTATTCATGGCTGGGGCTGTGATAGCAGCTCTATGCGCCCTATTGCCAATATGTTTAAAGATAAAGATGTCTATCTTATCGATTTGCCAGGCTATGGTAGAAGCAGCCACTTATCATCTTTATGTGATGACTTTTCTGCCACTAATTATTTATTGTTAAATACTCTACCAAAAGGCTGTGATCTTATGTCCTGGTCCTTTGGTTCTATTTATGCCCTAAGAGCAATTAGCACTTTATCTAACCCTTGTATTAACTTACATTCATTTACTCAAGCTATTCAAAGCAATCCCAATATTAGATTACTAGAGCAACATTTAGGTTATAGATTTTCCACCAAGGCTAAAGAGTACTCGCCTTTTATTAGTGTTTTAGAGCAAGCCCTCTCCGATCAATCCAAGGCCCAGAGCCAGAGCCCAAGCTACGCTCAGGCCCAAGCTCAAGGCCAGGGCCTTGAGCTGGGCTTGGCCGATAGCTCTAGCGTCTGTGCCAATCAAAAAGACTTAATTAGAAGTCTCGTTACTATTTGTGGCTCACCAAGGTTTCCTAGCGATCCTAATTGGCAAGGCTTAAGTGCGATTAAAATATTAAAATGCAATACCTTGCTTACCCCTAAGAGGTTAAAGAGAATCTTAGATATCTTTTACCGTATGATAGTAAAAACCGATCACAATCCTACTCAAGATGGCCAAGAGCAGTGTCGGGCATTTTTACAACATCGACCTCATATCCCTTATGAAGTCTTAATGGCAGGCATTAGAATGGTAACTTATATCGATGAGCGACCATCTTTGGAGTATTTAAAGCTACCATCACTCCATCTTTTTGGCCGTCATGATCTATTAGTACCGTGCTCTTTAGCTAACTATTTTGAACAATATACAGGTCATAAAAGCTTTATTTTTGAGCATTCATCTCACAGCCCTATGTTTAGTGAGCCAAAACTCTTTTATCAAGTATTAACAAACTTTTATAATGCTTTAGATCACATTTAATTGTTTGTACATTTTTGCACATGCTTTTTGCATGTATGATTAAAGATTACAGTTGGTGTTGTTCCTAGTAGTAGGAAACAATTTGTTGATAGGGCCTAATATCTGCCTTTTTAGGAGTTTGTATGGATGTAGCCTCAACCTTCGCAGTCAGCGTTGCACCACCTCCTTATCAAAAGGAGGTAGATGAAGCACGTAGAGATACGCAAAACAAAGTTAGTATTCCTCAGCTTAATGAGTCCCACAACTCTAAGGCTCAGTCTCATATTGGAGATCGTAGAGGCAATACTGATGGTGAAAACTCATTACTAAGCGCCCAGCAACATGGCATTATGGATGCTGAGGACGATATTGTCATAGACGCAAATGGACGTAAACGACGTCAACGACATAAAAAGAAGGGCGAGCAAAACGCAGAGGATCAGGATCAGGGCCACAGTGATGGAGACACACCACACGACGAATATGCTTTTGATGGCCATGAATATCCACAAAGTACTGATGGTTTAACCGAGGATAACTTTGATTCCAATATTAAGTATGGCTACGATCCTATAACTGGTTACTATCAAATTCCAGCAACAAGAAGAAACCCAGCTCGAGCTATTTTATTGCGCTTTAGAGAACAAAATGTTCACTTCTTAGAAAAGTTTAGTGATAAAAATACCGCTGTAGGTTTAATCAACTTTGCTCTTTGTCGTAAATATGGCAGCATTATTCCTCATAGTCGTTTAGGACAAGTTGTAGAAAAGAATGCTTAGAACAAAGGCTAGCAATCATATTGCTAGCCTTTTTCTTATTTAACCAAAGTGCTCATATAACTTTGTTCTAGCTTTTTAAGATCATCGGCGCTTAGCTCTTCATACTCTGAGCTATCATCCTCGTCATTCATATTGTCATGATCATTAATTTTAGGCTCTAACTCAGTAAACCACTGAGGGTTCTTATAGGCAATTTTATTGATATACCAGAGACGATCTCCTTTAGGAGTATGTACCACAGCATCATCGCCCTCACTTTTGCCCAGCAAGGCCTTGGCCATAGGGGCATCAACAGAAATATAATTATCACGCCCGAAAATTTCTTCACCGCCGACAATGCGTATTTGCATAATGGACTCATCATCGTCAGCCTCAATCTCAACATAGGCTCCAAAAAATACTCGGCCCTCTTGTTGGCTGTTAAATTCCACTACTTGCAGATCATTTAGCACTTTACGCAAATAGCGAATACGACGGTCAATTTGTGCTAGCAGGCGCTTATTGTATTGATAGTCAGCATTTTCTGAACGATCACCTAAACTTGCTGCCCATGAGACCTTAGCTGTTACATCAGGTCTCTTCTCTAGCCATAAATAATCCAATTCCTTTTTTAAAAGCTCATATCCTTGAGCAGTAATATAAGGCTTTTTAGCCATAGTTTATCCATCCTATCCTGGTTTAAATAAAAAAAGCCCGAGATAAAAATATCTCAGGCCTTTTTTAATTTTAAGAGTATTAACTAGCCTAAGCTAAATAAACTCTTAATAAGAGGTGATCTCTTCTACTGGGATATCCCAGCATCAGTTATTATAACTGTGGACCAGCCTTTACTAAGTCACCACCTAAGTGCTCGAACTTCTTGAAGTTGTTCTGGAAGCGAGCAGCTAAGTCCTTAGCCTTTACTTCCCACTCAGAGGCATCAGAGTAGGTGTTGCGTGGGTCTAAGATGTTGGTGTCAACGCCGTTTAACTCAGCTGGTACGGTGAAGTTGAAGTAAGGGATGTTCTGGGTCTTAGCAGAATCGATAGAACCGTCTAAGATTGCATCGATAATACCACGGGTATCCTTAATGGAGATACGCTTGCCAGTACCATTCCAGCCAGTGTTTACTAAGTAAGCCTTAGCACCAGACTGCTCCATTCTCTTTACGAGAACTTCAGCGTACTTGGTTGGTGGTAAGGTTAAGAAAGCAGCACCGAAGCAAGAAGAGAAGGTTGGGGTAGGCTCAGTAATACCACGCTCAGTACCAGCTAACTTAGCGGTGAAGCCAGAGAGGAAGTAGTACTGGGTCTGCTCTGGGGAGAGGATGGATACTGGAGGTAATACACCGAAAGCGTCAGCGGATAAGAAGATTACACGCTTAGCAGCTGGAGCCTTAGAAACTGGCTTAACGATGTTCTTGATGTGGTAGATTGGGTAAGAAACACGAGTGTTCTCAGTTACAGACTTGTCAGCAAAGTCAACCTTGCCATCAGCAGAAACAGTTACGTTCTCTAATAAAGCGTCACGCTTAATTGCGTTCCAGATGTCTGGCTCGTTTTCCTTAGAGAGGTTGATAACCTTAGCGTAGCAGCCACCTTCGAAGTTGAATACGCCATCATCATCCCAACCGTGCTCGTCGTCGCCGATTAATAAGCGCTTAGGATCGGTTGAAAGGGTGGTCTTACCAGTGCCTGATAAACCGAAGAAGATAGCGGTGTTCTGACCGTTTAAGTCGGTGTTAGCAGAGCAGTGCATTGCAGCAATGCCCTTTAATGGTAAGTAGAAGTTCATCATGGAGAACATGCCCTTCTTCATCTCACCACCGTACCAGGTGTTTAAGATGATCTGCATCTTCTCTTTGAGGTTGAATACAACAGCAGTCTCAGAATTGAGGCCTAACTCCTTGTAGTTCTCAACCTTAGCCTTAGAAGCGTTAAGTACTACGAAGTCTGGCTCGAAGTTCTCTAACTCTTCAGCGGTTGGACGGATGAACATGTTGGTAACAAAGTGAGCCTGCCAAGCTACTTCTACTACGAAACGGATCTTAAGACGGGTGTTCTCGTTAGCACCGCAGAAGAGATCAACAACATATAAAGGCTTGCCAGAAAGCTCCTTGGCAGCTAAATCCTTTAAGTGTGCCCAAGCTTCCTCGGTAACAGGCTTGTTGTCATTCTTGAACTCGTCAGAGGTCCACCAAATTTCCTTGGAAGCCTCGTTCTTAACAATGAACTTATCCTTTGGAGAACGGCCAGTGTAGATACCAGTCATTACGTTGACTGCACCCATCTCGGTTACAACACCCTTCTCAAAGCCCTGTAAAGAAGCCTGAGTCTCAGCAGCAAAAAGCTCGTCGTAGGATGGATTGCGAACAATATTAGTAACGCCAGTGATACCATACTTGGCTAAACTTTCATTTAAGCTCATTTTTTTCTCCACGAATGAGTGTTAGATGAATATCTAACAATTCTTTTTAAACCTAGTCTATTTTAGCTTAATTTTTTCAATAAATGATAGAATCTAATCAGTTATTTAAAAAAATCCCTTTTAAGGGCTTTAATAAGCTTTGCATAATTTGCTTTTAAATAGCCTATTTTCTTGATAATTGCTTTATCTATAGCCCTTTATAATCTTAATAAAAACAAAGCCCCGCCGATCAAATAAAGTATCCTGTCTTACTAAGTGATCATACAAGTGCCCCACCATTGCCTATTTATTGTGCATAAGATCACACTTGCACCTAAATAAGTCTAATTGAGCTAAATTGCTCGCTTTTTTCTTACAAATCAAAGCCTTTTATCACATACAAAACATACATATGGCGCTAAAATGATAAATTGACCTGAACTTTTAGGTAGCGTTTTGAAGTTTAGGCCCTCTCACTATTGTCACTTCATTTTAGATGCTGAGTTTATGGCACCTAGTGAAAGTTTCCGAAAGGTCGTTAACAACTATACCTGCCTACAGTAAATGAACTTTCAAAAACTCTCACTAGCAAACACTAATTTCACATGAGGTTTTACATGCATTTATCACAAGCCTTAACCGTCATTGGAGCAGGATCATATGGTACAGCTTTAGCTATTGCTGTAGCCTCTAAAGGTTATCCTGTTTTGCTTCATGCCCGTGATGAAAACAAGGCTTATATCATGGAGCAAACCCGTCATAATGCTCACTACTTACCTAAAATAGCCTTTCCTAATAGCTTACATGTAACAGCTGATCTTAAGGAGGCTTTAGCATTTAGCCGTGATATTTTGCTAGTAGTACCATCAAGTGCCTTTGTCGCCACTTTAGAGGCTATTAAACCTTATTGGCAACCTAAACAAAGATTAGCATGGGCTACCAAAGGCCTTGATAGCTCAGGTCAGCTCTTATCTAAAGTAGTTAGAGAGAAAATGACCTCTCCTGATTACCCTATCTTGCCTATGGCTGCCCTATCAGGCCCTACCTTTGCCAAGGAGCTAGCCAATGGCATGCCTACAGCAATTGCTTGTGCAGGTAATGATGACTATTTTGTTGATGATCTGTGTAATTTAATGCACACCAATACTTTTAGAATCTACAAAAGTCACGACTTAACTGCGCTGCAATTAGGTGGTGCGGTAAAAAATGTTATTGCTATTGGTGCTGGTATGTCTGATGGTTTGGGCTTTGGAGCTAATGCTCGTACTGCCTTAATCTCAAGAGGTTTGGCTGAAATGATTCGCTTAGGACAAGCTCTAGGGGCATCAGAGCGTGGCTTTATGGGCTTATCAGGATTAGGCGATTTAATGCTTACTTGTACTGATAATCAATCCCGTAACCGCCGTTTAGGTTTTATGCTAGGACAGGGTAAAAATATCAATGAGGCTTTAGAAGAAATTGGCCAAGTAGTTGAAGGCTATCATATGGTTAAGGTCATTTATGATTTAGCCAAGCGCTGCCAAGTTGAAATGCCTATTTGTTTTGAGCTCTATGAAGTATTAGTCAACCACAAGCCAGGAGTTAAGGCCGCCTACGACCTACTCAACCGCCAAATCACCTCAGAATAGCATCAAAGATACAAGGCTCCAGGCCAGTTGCCACTGGCCAATGGCCTTTGCCAGGCTAAGGCGTGGGCCTTAGCCTATGGCCTAGGTCATAGCCCTGGCTCAAGCCATAGGCTGGAGCCTGGGCTGGGGGGCATAAAAAAGGGCTTACTAGCACTCTAGTAAGCCCATTTTTTTAGCTATAAGCTGAAATTAAGCATAGCTGTCTTCAGTTACAGTGTGAGTAGTAGCATCCTCAACACCTTTAACATCGTTAGGGAAAGCATTTAATAACTGCTTTTCAATACCCTCGTGTAAAGTAGCGCCAGCTAAAGAACAGCCGTTGCAGCCACCAGAGAACTCAACGCGAGCAATACCGTCATCAGTAAACTCAACTAAACGTACTGCACCACCGTGACCTGCTAAAGTTGGGCTTACATAGCGCTCAATATAATAAGCAACTTGATCCTTAATAGAGGCATCATCACCTAATAACTTACGCTTAAGGTTTGGAGCGTGGAAGGTTAATAAATCTTCACCATTGTCATCTTTTGATAACTCAATAACGCTCTCGTCAAGGAAATCAGCTACATCATTGTCAATTACAATTTCAAAACCATCCATTTTGAAATGTAAATCATTAGTAGTGATGTACTCTTTAGGGCAGTATAAAATGCCGCTTTCTACACCAGGAGTTCCAGGGTTAGTAACGCTTAGACGGATAGCTAAACCTTCCATCTTTTGGTTTGCAATAATGCCACGTAAATAAGCTTGGGCTTCTGAACTAACAGTGATCTTACTCATCTTATTGTTCCAAATTAAATTAAAATCAGAACTTGCTTTGCCTTTAGTTACTAAGTTTTTGTCCAAAAGCTCTCACCAAAGGTCTTGTTGGGCACGTGCCCATTATGATTATTAAGCTAGATAAGTATAAGCTAATAAACAATAAAACGATTAGCAAAAAAACTTATACGACAAAAATAAGCAAAGATAAAAGCAAAACGACGCTTAGTCTAACTCAATGAGACTAAGCGTCGTTTTTAAAACAAGCTGCTTAAAGGAAAAGCATCAATTAATTACTTTGCCTCTGGAGCGTCCTTGTTCTCCTCAGGTTGATTCTCTTGCTGAGCCTTGCGAGCACGGAAGAGAGCCTCAAAGTTAATTGGGGCTAAGTTTAACTGAGGGAAGGTGGCGCGAGAAACCAAGCTAGCAATGAACTCACGAGCATATGGGAATAAGATATTAGGAGCAGTGCCGCCTAATAAGAACTCGCCAGCCTCACCAGGAATATTACGTAATAAGAATACGCCAGCCTGAGTTACTTCACAAATGAAAGCAGTCTTGCCCTCATTGTTGCAAGTTACGGTGATACGTAAGGCAACTTCGTACTGATCCTCATTGATCTTAGCAGTCTTAGTATCAAACTTAACTTGAAGCTCTGGCTTCCATTGAGTTTGGAATACGTGTGGGCTATGTGGAGTCTCTAAAGATGAATCCTTAGCATATACACGGATTAGGTCAAATAGAGGACGGTCTGCAGCTGCTTGTGCCTGCTCGTTTGCATTCTCTGACATATCTAGTGTCCTTAAAAATTTTGGTATTTCAGATGGTTAAGTCTATTTCTTCTTTGATAGAGGCATATTGGAGGAAGACCAATCTAAGATACCACCCTCCAAGATATAAACTTTAGTAAAGCCTTGCTTCTTTAGGAAACGACCACTATTGAAGCACTCACTATCAAACTTATCTTTTCCTACTAAGATGACAGGTTTATCGCGACAATTATCGATGCGATTAATTTTGCCACTCTTAATGTCGGAAGCTGAAATATTTAAAGAATTAGCAATATGGCCTTGTGCAAAACCTTCGGAACTACGAATGTCTACAAACACACCATCGTTACGATTAACTAAAGTAACGGCTTGACCAGAAGTAGCCTTTGGCAAACGTGCAGTTAATAACTTAAACTGCACGATAATCAGCATTACTAATACTACAAACCAAGCGCCAACCATAAAATAGTGACGCATGAAAAAGTCAGGAAACTCGTTAATAAACTCGGAAAAATTGAAATCCACGATTTTCTACCCCAAAACAGCCGGATTTCGCTCCGGTCTTACAAATAGTGGCATATTTTAGCATAAAGCATTATTGTTGATGAAATTTTGAGTGCTTAGCATCGCAAAACTAAAAAAAGATATAGCTTCACTTATAAAATCACAACAGCTTGAGCATTAAACAAGCACTATATTTTGATAGTGGAGTATGCTGACTTTATTAAATCTTGTTTTAGATACCATAATTTAAGCAGTTTTTCATCTTGCAAAGTTAATTTGCTCCAATGTTTAAGCAAATTTGTGATAACACTCAAGAATTTTACCTACTATTAATAGCCTGAATTATATATACCATCATTGCAACTTGTCTTATAAGTTGTATCTGACAACAGTGCTAGCTCTAGAGCTGACAAAGCTAGCAAATAAAGCACTTTAAAGCATCAAAAATTAATTTTCTTGTCCTAAAAGGCAAATAATGGCCAGTAGTCTGCGATACGTGATAAAATTATGCACTAGATTACACTAAACATAGTGTGAATACTTTTTTCTCAATCTAAGTCTAATCTCAAACGATTGTAATCATTAATTTTATGATTATGACGTTAAATATTCAGGCTGACAATTAAGTTATTTGAGACGTATTAAAATGGCACAAAAGAAAACTCTTGCTCTTATTATCATGGATGGTTGGGGTGATAACCCAGTTAAAGAATTTAACGCCGTAACTAATGCCAACACCCCTGTTCTTGATGGCCTTTGTGCTAAGTATGCTCACACTGACATCTCCGCCTCTGGTGTTGATGTAGGTTTACCTGATGGTCAAATGGGTAACTCCGAGGTAGGTCACACCAATATTGGCGCTGGTCGTATTGTTTACCAAGAACTTACTCGTATTACTAAGGCTATTGAAGATGGCGACTTCTTTAAGAACCAAGTATTATGCGACGCTGTAGATAAGGCCGTTAGCGCAGACAAGGCTGTACACATCATGGGCTTAATGTCCCCAGGTGGCGTTCACTCTCACGAAGATCATATTCTAGGAATGATTAAGCTTGCTGCTCAGCGCGGTGCTAAGAAGATCTACTTCCACCCATTCTTAGATGGTCGTGACGTAGCCCCTCGCTCTGCTTTAGAGTTCATTGGCAAGTTTGAAGACTTATTCAAAGAGTTAGGCGTTGGTCGTTTTGCCAGCGTAATTGGCCGTTACTTCGCCATGGATCGTGACAACCGTTGGGATCGTGTAGAGCAAGCTTACGATCTTATGACTTTAGGCGCTAGTGAGTTCCCTGCCTACCCATCCATTAAGGATGCTATTGAGGCTGCCTATGCTCGTGATGAGAATGATGAGTTCGTAAAGGCATCTATCATTGGTGAGAAGGTTGTTATGGAAGATGGCGATGCCATGATTTTCATGAACTTCCGTGCTGACCGTGCTCGTCAAATTACCCGTGCTTTTGTTAACCCAGACTTTGACGGCTTTGCTCGCAAGGCTACTCCAAAGCTCTCCAACTTTGTCATGTTAACTCAGTACGCTGCTGACATTAAGACTGCTTGTGCATATCCTCCAGAGGATCTCACCAACACCTTAGGTGAGTGGTTATCTTCTCACAACAAGACTCAGTTACGTATTTCTGAGACCGAGAAGTATGCTCACGTAACCTTCTTCTTCAATGGTGGTGTTGAGACTGTATTCCCAGGTGAGGATCGCATCTTAGTTCAAAGTCCTAAGGTTGCTACCTACGACTTACAGCCAGAAATGAGCTCTAAGGAGTTAACCGATAAGCTTTGTGCAGCTATCGAGTCTGGCAAGTATGATGTAGTTATTTGTAACTATCCAAATGGCGACATGGTTGGTCACACTGGTGTTTACGAGGCTGCTATCAAGGCTGTTGAGGCCGTTGATCACTGCATTGGCCGTGTTGTAGAGTCCTTAGAGAAGGTTGGCGGCGAGTGCTTAATCACTGCTGATCACGGTAACTGCGAGCGCATGAAGGACTTAACTACTGGTCAGCCATTTACTGCTCACACCAACTTACCTGTACCATTTATTTATGTTGGTCGCAAGGCTACTATGCGTGAAGGCGGTCGCTTAAGCGATATCGCTCCTACCATGCTTTACTTAATGGGTATGGAAATCCCAGCTGAAATGACTGGCAAGTCCATTATCACTTTAGCTTAAGATCTCTTAAGACCTAAAAAAAAGGGGGATAGTAATTTAGTTTACTATCCCCTTTTTTTATCAAGCAAACTGCCATAGCCACGCCTTTGGCAGGCCAGCTCTGACTGCCTACAGCACTCAGAGCCTGCAAGCCTCATAGGCTACAGCCTATGGGCATCAGCCCATGGGGATAAGCCCCATTAGGCTTGGCCCAAAGGGCTGTCCTATTTGCTTTTGCTGTTTGGTTAGCTGCCTGAGACGGTAATTTCTGGTAGTAAAATTGAGCCTACTTGAACTCTACTACGCTCATCTAAATCATTGCCCAGCTTAGCAATGGAGAGGAACATATCCTTTAAATTACCAGCAATAGTGATCTCATCAACGGCATGGACACGATTACCATTTTCAAAGTAAAAGCCACTAGCGCCCCTACTATAATTGCCATTGATAATATTAGTGCCTTGGCCCATTAATGAGTTAATAACCAATCCTGAGCCAACCTCATTCATCATAGTTTGCAGATCGCAAGTATGGGCATCATCAGCACTGATAAAAATATTGTAGACTGAGTCATTGTGACCATTGCAAGGCATATTAAGCTTGCGTGCTGAGTAAGAGTCAATAAAGAACTCTTTTAATACACCGTTTTGTACCACCTCAAGCGGTCTAGTAGCCACACCCTCGCTATCAAAAGCTACAGAGCCCAAGCCACCTACAACCCATGGATCTTCCTTAATATTGATAAATTCAGGGAAAATCTTAGTATTTAAGGCATCTTTTAAGAAAGTTGAGTTTTGGTAAACTCTCATTCCTTGAATGCCACTGAATAAAGTGCTGATAAACTCTCGGGCAGCATTGCGAGTCAAAATAATAGGGTACTTGCCAGTAGCAACCTTTTTGGCTCCTAACTTAGATAAAGTCTTTTCTACAGCCTCATCTAATACTCTTTGGTCAGACCATTCCTTACTAGGATCAATACCAGAGTAATAGCCACCTGAACGCTGCATTACTCCATCTTTTTGACCTAACAAGCTTAAATATTTAGCAAACTCAGACTCTAAAGAGGTATTACAAAAGCCATGGCTAGTAGCTAAGGTTCTAACGCTATAGAACATGCTATAAGAGCTACCATCAGACTCTTTTAAGCCTTGCTCTTGGTACTTGCTGATATTTTGTTCGGCTAACTTATCCAAAGATACAGCCTTTTGAGCAATTACCTCTGGATCTTCATCTAACTCATAAAGCTGAGCTAAGTCTAAATTGCCATGATAAAGATCTTCTTTTTCACACAAACCAGCGCATTCATCAGGAGAGGTATACTCGCAAAGACTTAAAGCTGAGTCGATAGTGGCATTAATGCTGTCTAAAGAAAAGTCGCTAGTAGAGGCATGTCCACTTTGTTTATTCTTATAAACAGTGACACTCATACCCTGCATTTGGTTAAATTCGATATTCTCAACTTCACTATGGCGAGAGGAAATATCTAAACCCTTGCCCGCAGAAATCTTAATACGAACCTCATTAGCACCTTTAGAGCTAGCAATTTGTACCGCCTGACAAGCTAGGTCTTCGTATTGCTGCTTACGATCTTGTAATTGAGCAAAATATGACATAACAATTCTCACTACCGACAAAGATTAAGATGACTAAAGCATCAGTTTTTAGCCTTGTACGCTCTTTTCCTTAGGACGGAGCATATGATCAGGGATCTCTACATCAGCACGCTTAGTTTCGGCTTTAATATATTGATAAAGAGCACGAGCTGCTGGACGATCTGGCAAAGTAGAAGACAGTTCATCATGAGCACGCTTAACTAAAGTTCTAAGCTTATTTCTATCAATAGAAGGAATAAGCTCAACTAAAGCATTAACGCCTTTAATGCCCCCATGAATTAAAAACTCACGTAGCATCTCAAGACGCATGGCTCTAGGATCCTCTTTAGAGGTATTGTTCATAGCCTCGATTTGAGCTTCTAACTCTTCATGGCCAAAAGATCTTAATAATTTAGCGGCAAACTGTAACTGACGACGACGCTCATCGCTATTACGACGCAGGGATCTTGCCTTAACAAAAGCTTCCTTAACCTCAGGATCGGGAAATTGCAAACGTGAAAAAGCCTGATCACCCAATTGTGAGATCTTGTCTGCTAACTTTCTAATACCTTGAGCCTCACGCTTTTGCGCAGAGCGACTCATTTCATCTGGAGCGGTATCAAAGCCCTCAAAATGCTCTTGAACTGCCATAATTCTTTTTAGCCCTTAATAATTTTAAGAAAAACCAACTCTGAAAAATTTGTTAACTTAGTTAGCGTTAGAGCCACCTACAGTAATTTCACTAATCTTTACAGTTGGTTGACCAATGCCTACACGGACACTCTGGCCTTGCTTACCACACCAGCCAATACCATGATCAAACTCTAAGTCATTACCGACCATACAAATTTTCTTCATGGTCTCATCGCCTGTTCCAATTAAAGTAGCACCTTTAATTGGAGCGACAATTTTACCTTTCTCTACCAAATAGGCCTCAGAGGCGGAGAACACAAAGCGACCTGAGGTGGTATCGACTTGACCACCACTGAAGTTAACTGCATAAATGCCACGATCTAATGATTCAATTAACTCATTTTTATCGTATTTGCCTGGCATCATATAGGTATTAGTCATTCTAGGAATGGTAATACAGTTATAGCTTTGGCGGCGGCCATTACCTGTAGGCTTTGCTCCCATTAACATAGCTGAACGTCTATCATGCATGAAAGACTTTAAAATACCATTTTCTATAAGTACATTATGTGCACTAGGGGTACCCTCATCATCACAGCTTTGAGAGCCACGGCGATTAGGTAAGGTGCCATCATCAACAATAGTGCACTCATCTGAGGCTACCTTTTGTCCAATCTTATCCCAGAAGGCTGAGGTCTTATGATAGTTACCATCACCCTCAAGACCATGGCCAACAGCCTCGTGAATAAGCACGGCTGGCCAACCAGCACCTAAAACTACAGGCATACTACCAGCTGGAGCCAGAATAGACTCTAAGTTAACACTAGCCATACGAACCGCATCTAGTGCTACTTTTTCATAAGCATTGTCTTTTAAGAGCTCATCAAGCAAATAAGAGCCGCCCATAGAGGAGTGACCAGACTCATGGCGATCACCATTTTTCATAACCACAGAGACATTAAACTGCACAATAGGCTTAACATCGGCGCTAATCACGCCATCAGTATTAACTACTAACATTAAGCGATGTACTTGACCTAAAGAAACATCCACTTGGTCAACACGGCTATCAGCGCTACGAGCTACCTCATTGGCCTTATTCATAAGAGCAATTTTTTGCTCACGAGTTAAAGACTCAAGAGGGTTATCTTGTACATATAAAGGGGCTAAGCGATTATTAGTCAGATTTATCCCCTGTGCACTCATGCTATGGCCTGCACTAATAGTTCTAGCAGCCTTACAAGCGTCTAAAATGGCATTCTTATCAATAACATCGGTATAGGCAAATCCAGTTTTTTCACCGACTAAACCTCTGACACCAGCACCAGAAGAAATACGATAAGCACCTTCTTTGATAATGCCTTCTTCTAAATAAAAAGACTCACTTACTGAATGCTCAAAGAAGAGATCGCCAAAATCAAGCTTGCGCTCTTGTAATAAAGCCATGCATTGCGCTAAAAAAGCATCATCAATACCTGCCTTTTTTAGCAAATAATCTTTTACATAAGCTAAATTATCCATAACAATGTCATCCCTAGTGTAGTTGGTGCACTACATCCTGCCTAATCTGAAAGATTATGACGGGAGCCTTTTGGTGTAATTAGATAGAAATTTTTAGTGAAAGCTATGTTTAATGATGTTAAGCCATCACAGTTCGAGCTTTTAAACCCAGCTTTTCTAAAGCACAACGTACTTGGCAAATAGGAAGACCAACTACGCTGCTAACTGAACCTTCAACCTTTTGGATAAGCATAGCACCTATACCTTGTACCGCATAAGCACCAGATTTATCATCACACTCACCTGAGGCCACATAGGTATCGATTAATTCCTCAGTTAAAGGTGCAAAAGTTACCTTAGTAACTTCAAAAATCTCAATCTCCTCATCTCCTTTAATAATGCATACTGCAGTCATAACCTCATGGGTACGACCTGATAGGAGACGTAAGATGTTTTTAGCATCCTCACGATTGACTGGCTTGCCTAAAATTCTATTGTCACAAACTACAATAGTGTCAGCAGCTAAAACTATATCATTAGAGTGTAAAGCAGCAACAATATTAGCTTTTTCATTAGCCATACGCTTTACATAATCACTAGCGCTCTCACCTACTAAAACAGTCTCGTCAGCGTCTGGCTTAACTATTTGAAAGTTCAAACCTAACTTAGTAATAAAGTCCTTACGACGAGGAGAACTTGAGGCCAAGATTAAATCATATGAAGAAGACATAAATACCCTTAAATAATATTACTCATGATTATTTTGGCTCTTTCCATTATCAATAGGGATATTAAACACTGTCCATAAAACAGCACATATCATTTTGATAATAGGCCAAGTGAACATGGTAACTAAGGTTTGCCACGCAAAATTAGTACTATAGCTAGGCTGACCAATTAAATGACCAAACCAATAAACACCCACATGACTGATAAAGCTAACCAAGCCAATCACAATCATTTGCTGCCATGTTTTAAAGTTTACAAAGTGCTTAAATTGCGAAATGATTATGTATACCTCAAAGGCTAACACTAAAGCATTAATACCTAAGGTAGCACCAGTTAACAAGTCCAGCACCAAACCAGTAAGCCAGGCTACTCCCACATTGACTCTCTTGCCATCAGTAATAGCAAAGAAAATTAATAATAGTCCTGTAAAGTCAGGACGATAAGGAGCCACCATAGCTGGCAGACGTATAATCTCCAAAATCAGCACAAAGAAAACTAAAGGATAGAAAATCAAATAGGGGCTGCGCCTAATTTCATTTTTAGGATTACTCACCGCCAGTCTCCGCTCTTACTTGTGCCTGTTCCCCTGTTGATCCAGAGGTTTTAGTTTTCTCTAAACGAGTACCATCTGCTCTATAGTCATCGGTTAGCGAATCAATCAAACGCTTAATTCTCTCTTGACGTAAAATGCGTTTATTATCAGTTTGCTCTTTAGGTTTTACCCCTTGGCTATCAGCATTAGTATTAGACTGATACCAAAACATTAATACATAACGAATCTTATCAGTATCAACTAAAGGTTTAGCCTTAACCTCAGCAAAAGGCTGATCCTCAGAAAAGCCCACTGAACTAACAATAGCAACAGGATAGCCCTCAGGAAACACACCACCTAAACCTGATGTGGTCAGTAAGTCACCTTCTTTAATATCAGTAGAACGTGGCACATTTTCTATTACTAGCTCATCGTGCATGCCTGTACCAGATAAAATTGCTCTTACCTGATTACGAATGTTAATCACAGGAATGGCACTAGAAGGGTCAGAAAACAACAGCACTCTTGAGCTGGCATAAGATACACTTACTACTTGACCTACCAAACCCTCATCAGTGATTACTGGCATACCGTCATAGACACCAGAACTAGAACCACGATTAACTACAATACGCTGTAAATAAGGATCGCTGTCAACACTGATAACCTCAGCGAACATACGTCGTGAGCTTGATTGTAAAGGGGAGTTAAGTAGCTTTCTTAAAGCAGCATTTTCCTGCTCTAGAGTTTGCAAGCGCATGATATCTACACGTTGCAAATAGTTTTCTGTAGAGAGACGCTCATTTTCATCAATGAGCTCACTTCTAGTCTTAAACTGGTTAGAAACAGCTTGAGATACGGATTGTGGTGAATCTGCAAAAATTAATACAGGATAGAGAGCAGTTTCAATATAGTAGCGAAAGTCATTAAAAACTTTCTTGCGCACATCAAAGAAGATCAAAATTACAGATAAAACTAGCACTAAGAAAAAGCGCAGGTTAATAAATAAAGTCGAAGAATCTGATCTGCTCACAACTATCACCACAGAAGGTACACAAAACTAATCAATATAGTCCTAAACCTTGGTACCTAGAGATAAGGCTCAAACAAAACAGCCCAACCTAAATAAATTAGGTCGGGCCTTTTAGCATTAAGGCAAAACAAGATTTTAGATTGCCTTAAATTAATCAAAAATCTCTTTCTCTTGAGAATCATACATCTCAAGAGCACGACCACCACCACGAGCTACACAGGTAAGTGGATCTTCTGCCACGATTACAGGAATACCAGTTTCTTCGCGTAATAACTTGTCTAAGTTCTTTAACAGAGCACCGCCACCTGAGAGCATCATGCCACGCTCTGCAATATCAGCAGCTAACTCTGGTGGAGAGCTTTGTAAAGCAGCACGCACAGCAGCAACGATTTCCTTAATAGGATCGCTTAAAGCCTCTAAGATTTCATTAGAGTTTAAAGTAAAGGAACGAGGTACACCCTCAACTACAGAACGACCACGAACTTCCTTTTCTTGTACCTCAGGCTGAGCATAAGCAGAACCAATTTCAATCTTAACCTGCTCGGCTGTAGCCTCACCAATCTCATAGCGCTTGGTATTACGTACATAAGTAATGATGGACTGATCAAAACGATCGCCACCTACACGTACTGAGCTGGAGTAAACCACACCATTTAAAGAGATAATGGCTACCTCGGTAGTACCACCACCGATATCAACAATCATGGAGCCAGCAGCCTCAGATACAGGCAAGCCAGCACCAATGGCAGCTGCCATAGGCTCAGTAATTAAGAATACTTCAGATGCACCTGCACCTTCTACAGACTCACGAATAGCTCTACGCTCAACTTGAGTAGCACCACAAGGAACACAAACTAATACACGAGGGGATGGCTTAAATGGGAAGAAGTGTGAGCCAGATAATACCTTATCAATGAAGTGTTGAAGCATCTTCTCGGTATATTGGAAATCGGCAATCACACCGTCCTTCATTGGACGAATAACTTCGATATCATCAGGGTTTTTACCCAACATCACCTTGGCACTTTTACCAACGGCACTAATACTGCGTTGAGCACCACTATTTTTGTCAAGTTTGACGGCAACAACAGAAGGCTCATTTAAAATAATGCCTTTGTTTTTAACGTATACCAATGTATTAGCTGTTCCCAAATCAATTGACAAATCATTGGAGAACATGGCGCGAAGTTTTTTAAACATTTGCGTAAACCTTGAGCCAGGAGATCGAAAATTATTTTGCTAAGCCGTAATGCAAATTAAATACTTGCTTGGAGGTAAATACCTCACTGTGTGAAACCAACTGCCAAAATCTTGGAAAACATGATTTTAGCTTGATGCATTGTTATAGAGAGTTTTATTAGTATTCACTTTTTTAAGTGCGCAAAAGTACGAGCGCCAATCTTGATATTTTTTTCAAGAGCACTTGTGCTTAGGCCTACAATTTTTGATTTTTTTAGGCCACAAAAGACTTAACGCCTTTAAATCAAATTTTTAAAAACGCTCAGTCAGTTCAAATTGTTGCTTTACTTAGCTGGTGATAATGAAATAAAACTATTTTGCCACTAGGCTCTGCTAAAAGGAGCTAGCAAGCATCTACTCTGATATCAAATACCTCAATTTGCCTTCATCTTTGGTTCAACTAATGTCCAGTATTTAAAAATACCGCAACTAAAATAATCACTTGAACCTCTGATAAAAACCATTAGTGTCCGCAAGTTGCTAACGGACTGATTTTAAAGGGCATCATCATAAAAATGACCGTTCCTCACCTCAACTAAATACCCATACTAACCAAGTAGTTTTAATAACCAAGCTGCACTTTGTAGAGCATAAGTTTTAAGCTCTGCTGATAAAGTACCTTAAAAGAAGAACCATGTGATTTAGCTTATTGAAAACAGACTATGGTAATAATAGCTGTAACTTTAGTTTATCTAAGTCCCAAATGAAGCACTATCTGCCCTAGTAATATCAGTTCATCACGCATACTAAACATAAGTTATTATTCACTCTTTAAGGCTACCCACTCATCACTACCGCTTTGCGGCATACCAATAAGCTCACTAGCTCTTAAATGGAAGTATTACTTACCAAAGTTACCATGACGTTAGACCTTACCAAGACTAATTATGCCCCTTCGCATAATAGGCTAAACAAGTTAGCTGTCTTTTACTCTAAGTCTAAATTCATAAACCCAACCATTAGGTTTTATCTGATAAGCCTCATTATCTGACATCAGTTAAAGCTCACTGCTTGTAAAAGTGCCAGCTTAGCTTAAGAACATATTGATTAACATGTTTTACCTAATTTCGGTGTTAATTAAAGAACATCACCCATTACAGATGTTTGCTTTTAATAGCACCAAGGCTATTAATTACAGGGATTGCTCCACCCCTAAACGCTACTACATGCACTAAACTTTAATACACTAGCAACATTTAATCTCCTAGCTTAATTAAGACTAACTAAGTCATAACTTTTGTTTTTTACGGTGCACATACTAAATTTAGTACTCACCACCATAAAAGAGGCGCTTGAATTTGCTGTCACTCAATCAGTAAAAACTGTTGATCCCAACTAGCAAAAACTCAACCTACCTATTAAGTAGACTCACCCTCTATAGTGAAAACTATGAGGCCCATCTTACTTTTAAAGCTATAACCACGTATCTATATCAGCTAAAAATTAACGTTAAAGTATATCACAGCATAAGATAAAGGTAGTTTTATCTCTAGCTACACGGTAGCTAATAGTAATACAGACTAAAGCACTGCTTTTTAGTTCCCCAAAATGGGCCAAAAGGCACTTTTGCCCTATATTACCAATATATTAGATCTTAGCATTAACACAACGTTTTTGACAATAGAAATGCGGTGCAAGGCTCAATATTTTTTGGCTTATTTATGAGCTTTGAATTAAGTATTTGCCAAAAATTTTTACTTTCCCATAAAAAAACCCCTAAAAACAAGTTTCAGGGGTTTTAATAACTTTGCTGTTTTCAACGTTGTATTAGAACGGAATATCTTCGTCGCCGCCGCCCTGCTCGAAAGTAGGAGTTTGCGCAGGAATAGGTGCAGGCTCAGGAGCAGGTGCAGGTACAGATGCAGATACAGGGACTGCACCTTGATCAAAGCCACCAGATGCCATCTCAGGCATGGCGCTAGTGCTACTTGATCCTGCAAATGAATTAGCATTATTCATGCTGTTACCATTAAACTGGTCAGCTTGCTGATTCCAAGGACTTTTGTTTGGGTCTAGAGCGTTATTGGAGCCATTACCATAAGGATCTTTAGCCACATGAGATACATATGATTCAGACACACCACCAGTCATACCATCATTCATGCCGACATTATTCACATTAGGTGTTGTCGAGAATGGCCCCTGCGTGCCTGTAATGCCAATGTTAGTACCAGAGTAATGTGGACCAAATGAACCAGGCTGATTTACTGGAGGAAAAGGACCAGGACCAGACATAATTTCTGGAGTAAAAGAACCAGGGCCTCCTTGAGTAGCTGGGCCCCCAGTAGGGGTTGGATATTCACGACGAGAGCTTAATAAAATAATCTGATCGCCAACAATTTCTGTTGAATAGCGCTTAACACCAGTCTTGTCAGTATAAGAGCGGGTTCTAATCTTGCCCTCAATATAAACTTGAGTACCTTTATGTACGTATTGCTCCACAACGTCAGCATTACGATACCATAATGAAACACGATGCCACTCAGGAACTGATTCATAAACACCAGTTTCGTTGTTTTTCTGGGACTCGTTAGTAACAACAGTTATATTAGCAACTTTACTATTTGGAAAGTTACGAATTTGCGGCTCATCGGCAGTGTAGCCAATCAACATTACCTTATTTAAGCTTCTTGACATATGAAAAACACCCTAAATCCAATTAATAAAATCCAACAGCCTTTTAAAATAAACCTATAACAGTCTAAAAGCTCAAAACTGTTCTTAAATATTAACGCATTTTTATAAAAATTAATAGCCTTATTATTACTAAAGTTCAAGTCTGTCAGACGGCTAAACTTAACGCTCTTTAGATTACACCTAACTTATAAAATGCAATTGATTAATATCAAAAAAATAAATTATTTGACTTTATTTCGCCTTAAATATCAGGATAGCTAGCTAGGCATTTCATATTAGCAAGCTATGTTTAATCAAAAAGTTATCCAGCCTTATACATATTTTAAACGAATGCTACCACTAACTTTAGCAAAGTAATTAGCGCTCTATCAGAGAAAATCATCACGCTTATTCTGTTGCCCAGCTCTAGCCCTGGCTTAGGCTTTGTTCTGGCCAAGGCCAGAGCTAGGGCCTTTGCCTAGCCAAAGGCTAAGCCTTAGCTTAGCCATGGCCAGGCCAGACCTGGTCTAATATTGGCGTTGGGGTGCAGGATTTTAATGCGTGTTTATTAGTTTTTAAAGAATGATTTATCGTTTATTACCTGGGTTTACTTTTGGTATTACAATATATTTTTACAAGTTTGCTTACCTTTTCGTGTTTTATCTGGGCTGATTAAATTTCATTTATGGAAAATATTGTTGTACGCGGCGCACGCACTCACAATCTTAAAAACATCACTATTACTATTCCCCGTAACCAACTATGTGTAGTAACAGGATTATCAGGATCAGGCAAATCTTCATTAGCCTTTGATACCTTATATGCAGAAGGACAAAGACGCTATGTTGAGTCCCTCTCCTCATACGCTCGCCAATTCTTACAACTAATGGATAAACCTGATGTTGACTCGATTGACGGTTTATCACCAGCTATTTCCATTGAGCAAAAGGCTACTTCACACAATCCACGCTCCACCGTAGGAACAATCACAGAAATTCATGACTATTTAAGATTGCTCTTTGCTCGTATTGGTCAAGCTCGTTGTCCTGAGCATGGAACTATTTTAAAAGCGCAAACCATATCCCAAATGGTTGATCAGACCTTAGCTTACGAAGAAGGCACTAAACTTATGATTATGGCCCCTGTCGTAAGAGGCCGCAAAGGTGAACACCGTCAGCTGCTAGCACAATTAGCCCAACAAGGCTTTGTTAGAGCCCGTATTGATGGTGATATTTGTGACTTAAGTGATCCTCCAGAGCTCAAACTTCATATTAAGCACAATATCGAAGTAGTTATTGATCGCTTTAAGGTAAGAGAAGATATCAAGCAGCGACTAGCTGAATCTTTTGAAACAGCACTAAAAGTAGCCAATGGCTTGGCTATGATAGTTCCTATGGATGACCATCAAGAACAAGATGAAATTATCTTATCAGACCAATATTCCTGTCCTATTTGCGGTTATTCCATCAGTGAATTAGAACCTCGTAATTTCTCTTTTAATAGCCCTCATGGAGCATGTCCTAGCTGCGATGGCTTGGGCAAGCAAATGGTTTTTGCTGAGAGCAAAGTAGTACCTGATACTAATAAGTCTATTGAAGAGGGTGCTATTGCTCTTTGGGATAAGCGCTCTTGGAGCTTTTACCGCCTCTTGGTTCCTATTTGCGATGCCTATGGTATTGATATTTACAAGCCATTTAAAGAGCTAACTCGTGAGCAACAAGAACTAGTTCTCTATGGCACCCCTAATAAAAAGCCTGAGGATGACCATTACTTCTTAGGTGTTATTCATTATTTTGAGCGTCAGGCTAAAGAGAGCGAATCTGAGAGTTATCAAAACCTCTTACATGGCCTTATGACCACTAAGATTTGTCCTGAGTGTCATGGAGCTCGTCTAAAGAAAGAGTATTGCAATGTTTTTGTTGCTGATAAAACTCTGCCTCAAATTAATGAAATGTCTATTAGCGACTGTTTTGAGTTCTTTAACTCTATTAAGTTAGGTACTCAAGATAGCCAAATTGCTGAGCGTATTTTAAAAGAAGTTCGTGAGCGCCTGATGTTCTTAAAAAACGTAGGTTTAGGCTACTTAAATCTAGCACGCTCGGCAGATACTCTCTCAGGAGGCGAAGCTCAGCGTATCCGTCTTGCCAGTCAAATTGGTGCAGGCTTAGTAGGCGTTATGTACGTGCTTGATGAACCAAGCATTGGCCTCCATCAACGTGATAACCAAAGACTACTCGATGCACTCATGCACCTTAGAAACCTTGGTAATAGTGTGATTGTAGTTGAGCACGACGAGGATGCTATTAGACAAGCAGACTATATTATTGATATTGGCCCAAGAGCTGGTGTCCATGGTGGTCAGGTAGTTACCGCAGGATCACTTGAGCACATTATGCAATGTGAAAATTCCCTTACTGCTGACTATTTAACAGGCCGTAAGAGCATTGCTATACCTGATAAGCGTGTTGAGCCTAAGGGCTTTTTAACCTTACATGGTTGCCAGGGCAATAATTTAAAAAACATCAGCGCATCTTTTGCTGTAGGTTGTTTTAATGTAGTTACAGGCGTATCAGGCTCAGGTAAATCTACCTTAGTTAATGACACTTTAGTCCCTATAGTGTCCAAGCATATGAAAAATGCTGCCGACTTTGACTTAGATAGAGCGTTTGATTGTAAGAGCATTGAGGGATTGGAGTATTTTGATAAGTTAATTTGCATTGACCAAAGCCCTATTGGCCGTACTCCAAGATCCAACCCTGCTACCTACATTGATTTATTTACTGCTATTAGAGAGTTGTTTGCCCAAACTCCTATGTCTCGTGCTCGTGGCTATAGTGCAGGACGTTTTTCCTTTAATGTTAAAGGCGGACGCTGTGAAGCTTGCCAAGGCGATGGCACTATTAAGGTAGAAATGCACTTCTTACCTGATGTCTACGTACAATGCGAGCAATGCCAAGGCAAAAGATATAATCGCGAAACTCTAGAGGTTCACTACAAAGGCAAGAGCATTGCTGATGTACTTAATATGACTGTAGAAGAGGCTTATAGCTTCTTTGAGGCTATTCCTAAGATTAAGCGCAAGCTCAAAGCCTTAATTGATGTAGGCTTATCCTATATTACATTAGGCCAATCAGCCCTAACCTTCTCTGGCGGTGAGGCTCAGCGTATTAAGCTTGCTAAAGAGTTATCTAAGGTATCGACTAAAAATACCTTATACATTCTTGATGAGCCAACTACAGGTTTACATTTCCACGATGTAAAACAACTGTTAGACATGCTGATGCGTCTTAGGGATGATGGCAACACTGTAATTATCATTGAGCATAATTTGGATGTCATTAAGTGTGCTGACTATCTAATTGACTTAGGCCCAGAAGGTGGCAGCGGTGGTGGTCAAATCATAGCCACAGGCACTCCAGAACAAGTAGCCCAAAATCCAAACTCCTTTACTGGCCAATTCTTAAAGCCAATTTTACAAAAGGCAGGTCGCCTCCTACCTCCTACAGAGCCTCAGCCAAGCGATGCGGCAGCAGCACAGCCTACGGCTGCTCAGCCTGCTGAGGCTTCTCAGCCTCAGGAGGCTAAAAAGGCTACCAGGAAAGGTACCAAGAAAAGTGCTAGCGCTAAAAAGACCAGCAGCTCCACCAAAAGCAAATCTAAAGACTAGCGCTAAAGCTAAGCTTTAAAGCCAGGCGCTCAAGCTAATAAGGCTAATTAAGCTTGAGCGCAAGGCCTTAGGCCTCAACCCTCTGACCTATGGCTTATGGCCATAGGTTAGAGGTTAAAGGCCTGATGCTATAGGCAAAAATATGGGGACGAGATTTTTTTAGTATAATTTTATGTTTAAGGTTTCCTTTAACCAGGGATAGAGTGCTTGGATACGGGGAATGCTTACTTTTCTTTAGGGGCTGAGTCTTATTTATGGCATTAACCATAAGCTTGACTGGCTGCGCAAATCTTGGGTATTAAGTGAGAAATTAAAATGCTAGAACTTACCGAGCAAATGTATAACGCCGTCTTAAATTTAGATGATGATTATCGCCAGTTTTTCTGCCTCAAACACTGCCAAGAGCAAGAGACTATTTACTTGCTCAAAGAAAAGGGAGCTGAGGGCACACCTTTATTATTTGAAGATGCCCCAGAAGAGGGTGATGATAGCTCCACTTATCATATGTTCTTACCTATTTGGTGTCACCCACGTTTTGTTGAGTATTATTTAAATAATGCTGACGACGATACCAATGAAAACTTTGAGATGGTTGAGCTTAAGCTTTCAGTATTTAAAGAAAAATGGGCTCCATCATTAAAGGACAATATGATTGCTTTAGCTTTATTGCCTTTAGAGCAAGATAAGAACTTTAATTTCTGTCCAGCCGATATCTTTAACCATCAAGATGCTGCTAGTGCAGCTGCTGAGGCTGCAGCCGCCTTGGACAAGGTTAGTGCTGACGATTTTGAGCACAAATAAAAAAGCTTAATCACAATTAAAAAAGGATGCTCTTAATTTAAGGGCATCCTTTTTTAATTAAAACTTATCAAAATGCTTAACTTTACGAGTTTCCCTATAGTAAAGCTGCCATGAGTTAACTATGTTTTGCCACAAGATATAACAGCCAGGAGCAATAGAGGCCGCAGGAGTTAAATAAGCTAAAGTGATCCAAATACCAATCACCATATTCTTTTGACCTAAAGCCTGACCTGCGGTGATTCTTTGTCCCTCTAAGTGGCCAACAAACTTACCAAAGCCAAATTGAATAGCAGTAAATACCAAACCTACCAAGGCTAGATTAATCATAGTACTAGCGCTCTCAGGAGAGTTCATCATATTAGAGCAGGCGGTAGCTGAAATTGTACTTAAGGTAAAAGCCCATAAGTAAAAGTTAAACTCTCTTAGTTTGGTACAAATAAATTGATTTAAGGGCTTATATAAATAGCGTATCGCTTGGGCCAAGATTAAAGGCATCACAATTAAAGGGAAAACCTGCTTCATGATAATGACAAATTCATTAAGGAAGCCGCCCTGAGCATTGCTAGAAATTAAAGGGAAAAATAAAGGAATACCAATAGCGGCACCTAAATTACTAAGTAAGGTGTAAGTAGTCAAAGAGGACTCATCGCCACCTAACTTACCCGTAATTACCGCAGCGGCAGCTGCTGTGGGCGTAATCACGCACACAATAATACCCTCAAGCTCCAAACGATAGTTTTCACTTGGGTAGTAATACATATAAAGGGCTACTAAAAAAGGAATGCCTATCTGAAACCAAATTAATACTATATGCCAACGACGTGGTTTCATCTTTTTAAGTTCTACTTTGCTAAAGGCTAAAAAGAGCAAGGTAAAGATTAAACAAGGCACCACTGAGTCCATAAAATTCTTTAAAGGATACTTAATAGGTGCTAACCAGGTTACGTAGTGAAAAATAAAGTAAGTGCTCACACCAAAGCTAATAGCAATAAACAAGATATTAAGTTTAATTAAGCGCAATAGCTTTTGGCCAAAAGTAGGCTCTGTTAAAGTCTCTTCTGCATTATGTAATGAGGGCTGACTAGACATGATAATTCCTGCAACAACGAAGTTGTGCTTATGATAGCGCAAAAGCTTTTATCTCTCATGAGAAAAAAACATGAAAGAAGCAGGAACATTATTTGCCAAAACCTAGAAAGCATGAGCCTTACAGACAATAAAGGCCGCTTGTCCTCAAAACTTACAGCAAGAGGAACAGCAGCCATTTTGAGCATCTAAACCAACTTTAGTGCATTATTTGTCTTTAAGCACAAATAAAGGCTCAAGACGGAAAGTTTTAATTAATGACTTGAGATTGTTAGAGGCATTGTAGATAGTAAGTT
This sequence comes from Anaerobiospirillum sp. NML120448, assembly GCF_023050945.1. GTDB lineage: Bacteria > Pseudomonadota > Gammaproteobacteria > Enterobacterales > Succinivibrionaceae > Anaerobiospirillum. Next base: position 81,135 of record NZ_JALKIM010000001.1, read on the forward strand.
GATTGTGGTTATTTTTAGCCCACTGTACTAAAAAAGCCACACCAGAGGAGTCAATTTCTACATTATCACTAAGATCAACTTCGTTCTTTTCAAAGATCTTTGCTCTACTTTCCCACATTTGAGCAACTTCAACATGGGTCATAATCTTAAAATCAGTAGACATAATGTTTTTTAGCGCTCTAACCTCTGTTTATTAGCCAGAGAAGAAGTCGCTTTCCTTGTCAGTTTCGTTAAACAATATTGGTCTGTTAGCTAAGCAGCACCTATGATCTTGTATGCCCCCTATATGCCCTAAAGCAAAGCCCCAACAAGGGCATGGCCAGCAAGGGCCTGGACAAGGTCATAAGGCCCCACATAGGCAACGCCCACGAAGGCTATTACCAGCTTAGCTAGCCTCTGCCAAGCTAAGCTAAGCGAGGCTTGGCTTGGCTAGGCTTGGTGAGTGGGGTAGAGATCATAGAAAATAAAAAGGGCTAGTTGATTGTTCATAAATACACTAGCCCTTCAAATAATTAGCTTAAACTAGCCATTAAATTATTTGATTACTTCGGTGCTGCCAGTTTGATTGTGCTTATTGATTAAGTCAGTAACAGCCTTAATGCCACGCTCACGGATGAGAGGGGAGAGCTCATTTTCCTTAGCAGTTAACATGGAAATACCCTCGGACACTAAGTCGTAAGCACGCCACTCACCACTCTTAGAGTTTTTACGTAACTTGAATACCAACTCTAAGTCTTTCTTACCAGCTTCACGGATTAAGAACTTAACATTAACTTGAGAGGCATCAGCAGATACTTGCTTATAATCAGGTAAGACCAACTCTTGGTTGTTATACATAGCTAAAGCATCAGCAAAAGAAGCTACGATATACTCAGCAAAGGCATCACAAAAAGCATCACGCTCTTGAGCGCTAGCCTTTTTAAGGTTAGTACCCATAACCTTAAAGCCAGCATAACGAGTATCAACATAAGGTAATAAATCAGTACGTACTAAATCCTTACGGAAGGTAACATCACTAATCTTATCCTTATTAGCTTGTAACTTTTCAAAAGCATTCTTAGCAACTACAGTTACCATCTTATATGGATCTTTCATATCCACATCTTGTGCTTGAACGCTGTTAACACCAAAAATGGTAGCAAGCATAAAGATTGCTGCACTAACTAACTTTTTCATATAAACACCCTTTGATAGATTATGTAGCTAAAACAAAGCTTAGCAAACAAAACTTAGGTAAAAATTAAGCAATACTATTGCTCATCTTCAGCTTTGGCACTATCAGCCACACCACTGTTGTATAAGAACTTAGAAATTAAGTCCTCAAGCACAATTGCAGAGCCTGTGTCACTGATAAAGTCACCATCTTTAAGATAGGTTGATCCTAATTCTTCATCATAAAAACCAGGAGTAATAGAAATATATTGCTCACCAATAATGCCAGAGGTCAAAATAGAAGCCTTAGACTCTGATGACAATTCATTGTATTTAGATTGGATAGAAAGACTAACTACAGGTACTAAGTCTTCTTTATCTAAAGAAATACCATCAACACGGCCAATCACCACACCACCAATACGTACTGGCGCTCTGAGCTTTAATGATCCTATGTTGTCAAACTTAGCATGTACGGTATAAGTATCAGAAGAGCTATCTAAGACTAAGCCTGCTACTTTTAAAGACATAATTACAGCCGCAACAATGCCTAGCACCATAAAAAGGCCTACACCAAATTCAATCTTGCTATACTTCATGAAAAATTCCTCAAGAGCTAAAACATTAATGCAGTTAGCACAAAATCAAGACCTAATACAGCTAAAGATGACTGCACTACAGTGGCTGTAGTAGCACTAGAAATACCCTCAGATGTAGGCTTGGAATCATAGCCGTTAAATAGAGCAATCCAAACACAGGCAATAGAGAAAATAATGGCTTTAATCATCATACAGCCAATATCATCTACCAAATCAACTGAGCTTTGCATGCCTGACCAATAGGTACCATCATCTAGACCTAACCAATCTACACCTACTAATTTACCGCCATAAATACCTACTAAGCAGAATAAAATAGATAGGATAGGCATAGAGATTACGCCCGCCCAAAAACGAGTGGAAATAATACGTCTTAATGGGTCAACCGCCATCATTTCCATGGAGGAGAGCTGTTCTGATGCTTTTAACTGACCAATTTCAGCAGTAAGAGCAGAACCTGCTCGACCTGCAAACAATAGGGCTGTTACTACAGGGCCAAGCTCTCTAATAATAGCTAAAGCTACTAAAGGGCCGAGCGAACTAGTGGCCATAAAGTCTTTTAAGATATTAAAACCTTGTAAGCCTAATACCATGCCAATGAACAATCCTGAGACTAGGATAATGACAATGGACTGCACTCCCACAAAATAAATTTGTTTGATGAGCAAAGGAAAGTGCTTAGCAAAGTTTGGTCTGCCCACTAAAGAGTGGTACATCATAATGGTAGAGCGACCTAAAGAGGTTACTTTTGAGATCGCATAGCGGCCTAATTGACCTACGAAACTAAACATTAAAGATCCTCTAAATAGTCCTTATCTGCCTTGAGATTGAAAGCATAAGGGCCGTCAAAATCGCCATTGATAAATTGCAAGACTTTAGGATCAGAGCTATTGCGTACCTCATCAGGAGTACCAGAGCCTATTACCTTACCATCAGCAACAATATATACCTGGTGAGCAATGGATAAGACCTCTTGCACATCGTGGGTTACGATAATAGAGGTAATACCTAATGACTCATTTAGATCCTTAATCAATTTGACTAATACGGCCATAGTAATAGGATCTTGTCCTACAAAAGGCTCGTCATACATAATCAAATCAGGATCCAAAGCAATAGAGCGAGCCAAAGCAGCTCTGCGAGCCATACCGCCAGATAACTCATTAGGAGAAAAGTATGCCGCTCCTCGCAGACCTACAGCCTCAAGCTTCATCATCACTAAATCGTGAATTAGCACCTCAGGCAACTTGGTATGTTCACGTAAAGGAAAAGCAACATTTTCAAATACATTAAGATCAGTAAATAAAGCTCCACTTTGGAATAGCATGCTCATACGCTTACGTAACTCATAGAGCTCTGTTCTTTGAAGAGCATGAACATTAATGCCATCAAAGAAGATCTCACCAGAGTCGGGTTTGAGCTGACCGCCAATTAATCTTAATAAAGTGGTTTTACCTGTTCCTGATGGGCCTAAAATAGCAGTGATCTTATTACGTGGAATATCAAGTGACATTCCTTTATAAATTTTTCGTCCGCCATAAGAGAAGAAAACATCCTTCACCTTGACTAAGGCATCTTGATTTTGGCCATTAAGGCTGTCGCATTTTATCTCCAGCATTGTGCTTTCCACTCAAGGAGCCCCTTAAAAGCTCTCTAGTGCTTTTAAGAGCTGACAAAACATAAACTATTCACACTGACATAATATAAGAGCCTAGTTAGCTCTCTTAAATATGGATAACTTAAGATGTATATTAAGCGTATTATTAATGTGAATGTAATGAGATTTTTTTTAGACTAAATAGTCAAGCAAAGCTTATCATAAAAGCTATTGCTTAAAATTAGGCTGTAAAAATTTATTCTTAACGACCTTACATTAGCAATTGCAACTATAGGAATAACAGCAATGTTTAAAGAAACCTGTATCCAAGCAGGACAAAGAGTATTAAAAGAAGAGGCTGAGGCTATCTTAGAATTAATACCTTCAATTGATGATAACTTTGTTAAAGCTTGCGATTTACTATTAAAGTGTCAAGGCAAGGTTATTTTAACTGGTGTAGGCAAGTCTGGCCATATTGCCACCAAAATAGCCTCTACTCTAGCATCTACAGGCACTCAGGCGTTCTTTGTGCAAGCTGGAGAGGCTGCTCATGGCGATCTAGGCATGATTGGCGACCATGATGTTGTTATAGCCATTTCTAACTCTGGAGAAGGTTCTGAGCTTAAGCTTATGATTCCTCTCTTATGCCGTCGTAATATTCCTCTTATAGCTATTGTGGGCAATATGGAATCCTCTTTAGCTAAAGCTGCTGATGTTGCCTTAAGCGCCCATGTTTCAAAAGAAGCTTGCCCTTTAAATTTAGCCCCTACCTCAAGCTCCACAGCTGAGCTTGCTATTGGTGATGCTCTTGCTATTGCACTGTTAGAGGCTCGTGGCTTTACTGAGCGTGATTTTGCTATGTCCCACCCAGGCGGTGCTTTAGGTCGTAAATTACTAGTACGCTGCAAAGATATTATGCATACTAAGGATGAAATACCTTTATGTCAGCAAGATGTTTCTATTAAAGATGCCTTAATTGAAATGACAGCTAAAACCTTGGGTATTGTGGCTGTAGTCGATCAAGATATGCACTTTATAGGTGTCTATACCGATGGTGATTTAAGACGTACTTTAGAGCGTGAATTATCAGTGCACGATCAATTATCTAAAGTAATGACCAAAGGTGGTGTTAGTGTTCAAGCAGACTGCTTAGCAGCAGATGCTCTTAGTGTTATGCAACAAAAGAAAATTTCTGCCATGATTGTAGTCAATGAGGACAATCAGGTTATTGGCGCTTTTAATATGCATGATATGTTACGAGCTGGCTTAATTTAGGAGTGTTTATTGTGAGTGAGCAACCTTTAGTAACCTACTATCAGACCTTATCCAGCCCTTTAGTTGAAAAGCTTAATCATATTAATCTAGTGGTCTTTGATGTTGATGGTACTTTGAGCGATGGCGGTATTTTTCTTGATCGTACTGAAAATGAGCTCAAGAAATTTAATTGTAAGGATGGTATGGGAATTTCCTTACTCATAAAAGCCAATATCAAAGTAGCGTTACTTACAGGTCGTAACTCACCACTTACCACTCGTAGAGCTAAAGAGCTGGGCATTCAATATGTCATTCAAGGCAAAATGGATAAAGAAGAAGCATTATTAGAACTGCTCACAGAGCTCAACATGAGTCAAGAGAATTTGGCTGTGATGGGTGATGATGTTAATGACCTTCCTTTATTCAAACATGCCAGTGTCAGCGCCTGTCCTAATGATGGCTATCACTATATGAAAACCATAGCCAGCATTGTACTTAGCAATAATGGCGGTCATGGGGCTGCTCGTGAGTTTTGTGATCTCATCTTAATGGCACAAGGTAAAGTAAGAACTGATGGCTATCCATCTTTCCTATTTGAGCAAAAGTTATCCTTTGCCAATGCAGGTCAATAACATTTAAATTGTGTGCTTTAAGCTAACTTTTAAATAAGCCTGGGCCTAGCAATAAGCCTAGGCTTTGTCTTAATGATTTAAGACAAAAAGTAGAAAAACAGGCCATTATTCTGTGATCAATTTTTAATTTCATTAAATTAAGGCAACTTTTGGGCCAAATTTATAAAAAATTAGCTAAAATATATTGTTTATGGCTTGCAAGCTTAGCGCCTTGGTTGTTGTAGTTTGTGCCAATGTTTACAGTACCAACCAGACTATTTAGTGCTCTTGGAGCTTGTCATGAGTGTTACTCTTAGATCAATTATCATTGCAGCTTTACTAACCATTGTTGCTGGTTTGATGTATCAATTTTCAGGTATCAGTGGCCAGCTTAGCTCAGATGAGATTGAAGTACGTTATCCAACTTTTGAAGCTGAAAATTTCACAGCCGAAGTCTATAACGAGCAAGGCAAAATTACTCATAGTATCTTTGCCCGTGAAGTAGCTTTTTATAAAAAGAAAGATTTAATCCAAACTTCTGGACTAATTGGTTTTTTTTATAACCAAAAACAAGACAACACCACATATGGCTGGCAAATTACTGCTGATAAAGGTGAACTGATTTTTAATAAAGCAGCTCAACTGCAAGGTAACATTGTTGTTAGCCCTAACTACGCAACAGCTGAGATTAAAGAGATCACTACTCCTGATCTGTACTTTAATATGCAAACCAATGAAATCAGCTCTCCTTCAAAGATAACCATTAAAGGAGCTCAATTTGTTAATGAGGGATCAAACTATCTAGTTGATCTCAATAACAAAACATTTGTTATTAAGGACAAGCCTCATGCAACTTATTTCCCTTAAAAGCGCTGCTATTTTTTTAGCATGCTCCATGTTGACCTCTCAAGCTTTTGCTTTAAAAAGCGATCAAAGCCAACCAATTAATGTTGAGTCGGCTGAGCAAAGCGCAGATCTGCAGGCAAATAAGTTGCTCTTTTCAGGCGATGTGGTAGCTACCCAAGGATCTATTAAGCTCAATGCAGATAAAATTGAGGTTACTAGAGCTAATAATGGCTCATTAAAATCAATTATTGCCTATGGTAATCCTGTAACTTTTGAGCAACAGCAAGACAATGGTCGCTATATTAAGGCACGTGCTAGTACCTTAAGCTATTTGCCAGAAGAGACTAAAATTGTGTTACAAGGAAGAGCTTCTATTTGGCAAGGCGAATCTAAGATGTCTGGTGAGCGCATTGAGTACAATATTTCTACTCAAAAGATGCGTGCTTATAACAACAATAGCCAAGGAGGTCGTGTCTCTAGTACTTTTGTACCAGCCGACTTCTCTAAAGACAAAAACAAGCAGTAAATTTACAATAAGCTACTTTCAAGGACAGTTATGAGTCTGTTACAAGCTAATCACCTCAAGAAAACCTACAAAGGACGTGTAGTTGTCAACGATGTAAGTTTAAGCATTGAAAGCGGCAGCGTAGTAGGTTTACTAGGCCCCAATGGAGCAGGTAAAACCACCTCCTTTTATATTATTGTAGGTATTATTTCTACAGAAAATGGTAATGTGACTATCGACAATACTGATATTACTCACATGCCAATGCATAAAAGAGCTCAAGCTGGTTTAGGTTATCTTCCTCAAGAAAACTCAATCTTTAGGAAGTTAACCGTAGCAGAAAATTTAATGAGTGTAGTAGAGCTCCAGAAAAACCTCAGCTCTATAGAAAAGAAAAATAGAGTTGATGAGCTTTTAGAAGAATTTCATATTGAACATATTAGAGATAGTGCAGGCATGGCACTTTCTGGCGGTGAAAGACGTAGAGTTGAAATTGCCAGAGCTTTAGCTGCTAATCCTAAATTTGTTTTATTAGATGAACCTTTTGCAGGAGTGGATCCAATTTCCATTTCTGATATTAAAGATATTATCAAACACCTAAGAGATCGCGACATAGGAGTGCTCATCACTGATCACAATGTGCGTGAAACTTTAGACGTTTGTGCCCAAGCTTATATAGTAAACGCTGGTGAGATCATTGCCCAGGGTACGGCACAAGAAGTACTAAACAATAAAAAAGTACAAGAAGTCTACTTGGGTAAGAACTTCTCACTATAGGATTTTTATCATGGCCGGTTTGAGAAACTCGCTGCAAATCAGAGCAATCCAGACCCAGACATTAACTATGACTCCGCAATTGCAACAAGCTATTCGTCTGTTGCAATTGTCTACTCTAGATCTGCGCCAAGAAATTCAACAAACAGTAGAGAGCAATCCTCTTTTAGAGATTGATGAGACCATTGCTAACTCTAATCTTGAGTCTTTAGATGCTATAGCAGAAAAAGAGCGCCAAGAGCATGATAATGAAGTATTTGATCCCTTTAGTGATGATGCCTCATATCAAGGAGCAGACATTGACCTGTTAGGGCATTCAAAAGATGGAGAAATAGCCTCCATCAATGAACTTATGGGTAAAGATAGCACCATTAGAGGCTCTAGCTCTATTGAGTATCAAAACACTAGTGCTCATGAATTAGATGAGCACTTTGATTATGATCATTCAAGCGATAGCATGGGCTCCTCATTTGAAAGCTCTTTTGAGGGCTCTTTTGAGGGCTCTTTTGAGGGCGAGCCTAATCTATCTGACAGGCCAGATAAAATAACATCTGCGCAAATTGATCCTGGCAGTAGCTCCACCCAAGAAAACTTAGACAATATCAGTCGTGAAGATAATTACAGTGCCAAATCACGTGCAAAAGGCGCTGTACTGGATGACGAAGGTGCTTTTGAGGGTGAAACCCAGATTGATTTACATGATCACCTCATGTGGCAATTAGACTGCTCTCCTTTAAAAGGACGTGATCGCTATATTGCTGAGGTGATTATTGATGCTATTGATGACTCAGGATATTTGTCAGAAGAGCTTAGCGACTTGCTAACTTTGGTAGTAAGTAAATATCCTGATGCTACTATTGAAGATCTCAATATCATTTTAAAGCTTATCCAAAATTATGACCCTCTAGGCGTAGGTTCACGTAATGTTCAAGAATGCTTGCTCATTCAACTAAAAGAGCTGCTTAGCACTGATCAAAGAGAAGAAGTGCGAATGGCCTATGAGGTGGTAAGCAAATATATTGATCTCTTATCCAATCACGACTATCGCTCTTTATGCTCTAAATTAGGGGTTAAAGAAGATACGCTTAAGAAGATCAATGATGTAATTTTATCTTTAACGCCACGTCCTGGACGTACTGCTATTAAAGAAAAGGCTGACTACATTGTGCCTGATGTCTTAGTGATTAAAGATGATGATGGCAATTATGATGTAGTGCTCAACCCTGATGCCTTACCTAGGGTAAAGCTTAATGAGCAATATAAGTCTTTAGTTTGCTATGCCCGTAATGAACGTGAAAAGGAATTTTTTAAGTCAAACTTACAAGAGGCTAATTGGTTTATTCAAAGTATTGCCAAGCGTAACGATACTTTACTCAAAGTAGCTAAATGTATTGTTGAGCATCAAAAAGCCTTCCTCGATTATGGCGAACACCGCATGGAGCCATTAGTACTTAACGATATTGCACAAGAAATTGAGATGCATGAGTCTACTATTTCTCGTGTGACTACCGAAAAGTATATTTACACTATGAGAGGAACCTTTGAGCTCAAATACTTCTTCTCTAGCCATGTCAGCACCGAAAGTGGCGGTACTGCCTCTTCTACAGCTATTAGAGCTGAGATTAAGACTTTAGTGGCCAATGAAAACCCACGTAGACCTTATTCTGATAATCAAATTGCTAATTTATTAAAAGAAAAAGGCTTCTGTGTTGCCCGTCGTACTATTGCCAAGTATCGAGAGGCTTTGGGTATTGGTTCATCCTCCCAAAGAAAGCGTCTCGTTTAAACCTTCTTAAGGCTCTGAGTAGAATTTTTTACCAGAGCCTTACTTTTATTTGGCAAAATTTTATTTTTTCTAAAAAACTAGTATATCAGCCAACAAAAAGGCATATACATCGCCCATTCCTTGCCCATAAACTGACATACCAGTTTATTCTCCTTGCTTGCGTTTCTTGACATACATCAAAAGTTATTAAATTTAATGTGCACAAAACCATTATTTTGGTTAATATGGAAACAAAGGTTGCAATACACCATAGGGTAAGACGAACCCCGTTTGCTTGATGCATCACCGTCGCTGACTATATTTTTACACAACAGTTTTGCGCTTACGGCAAGATGCTCATGAACCAACTATACAAAAGCTTTTGCTTGAGTGATAGTTTCTCGCAGTAGGAACCTTTGTTAAAAATAGTCTTTTTTTTACTGCACCTGACTTTAATTGTTTTAAGACTATTTAGTGCATGAGGCACAATAACAATGGTGGACGTCAGCCAAACATTCGGTATCCAACAAGTTTGGATTAAGGATCAAATATATGCAGATTAACATCCAAGGTGTAGGACTCAAGGTCACAGACGCTCTTCATGACTACGTTACCGACAAGTTTAATAAACTTGAGCGTAAGGGCGATGCAATTACTTCAATTGCTGTTACCTTAACCGTAGAGAAGCTTCAGCAAATTGCTAAAGCTGATATTAGTCTTGCTGGCGGCTCACTTCACGCCGAAGCAGAAGATGAAAGCATGTATGCAGCCATCGATGCCTTAATTGACAAAGTTGATCGTCAACTTGTTAAGTATAAGGAAAAGCACGAATAAGTTAGCTTTAGTCTTTTCAAGATTACGTAGTAAGAGTTGTGATTTTAGGAAAACGCAACGCACTACCACTTATTAGACTAAGCTTTTAGTAATCTCCTTAAGTCCACCCCAGTATGCCTTAGCATACAAACCAAACTTAAGGAACAAGAACAAGAATTACTAACCAAGGTCCCGTAAGACCTTAACATTCGTTTATCTCAAATACTCCCGTTGCTAGCTGTTTGCTTGGTGCTGAGATAGACTGCAGATTTTCCTTTTAGGAAGCCCAATAAGCGTAGCATACGCTTAACACAACCAAAAAGTCATCCTTATTCCAGGAGGCGCAAGCCTCCTGACATTACGAGGAAAGAACCCGCCACTGGCGGGTTTTTTCGTTTCATTAGCTAATGTTTTTGATAAATAAGACATTTTTCCCTAGCTAAATAATGATTTTGCTGATAGTCTTAGCACCCAAATATTAAGTTCTCTGCGGTAGAGGCACTATGAGTCAAACAGCTCGTTTATTGTTAGTAATTGGACTATTTTGGTTTACCCAATACGTTTATGTTCCTTATACCACTCCTTTTTTACTAGCTCAAAAAGTCAGTGCTGATTTTGTTGGCTTAGTTGTGGGATTTTATGGAGCTATTCCTTTTTTTACTCGCCTTTTTGTCGGCATCTTTTCCGATAAAATTGGCTATTACAAGCCTATGATTATTGTAGGGTGCGCCTCAGCAGCTGTAGCCTCAATAATACGTCTTTACCTACCTACAGGCATGGGATTTTTAATTGCCAATATTATTTCTGGCTTTTCCTCATCCATGTGGATGTGCTTTATTCTGTTCCATACCAAGACTTTAACTAAAGAAAATTTACAAAAGGGTATGGGCTATGTATTAGCAGCTTGTAATGGAGGCATTCTTTTAGGCTTCTTTGCCTCTGCTACCTTATATGAACATTTTGGTATGTTCTTAATGTGTCTTTTATCGGTATCAGGAGGCACTATTTCTACCATTATTTCATTAAGCCTCAAAGAACCACCTAATAATAATATCAATCCACCTAAAGTAAGTGAATTGTTGCATGTTGCCTATAACAAGCGCTTATGGTTCTTTTCTGTCATTGGCATGATCCAACAAGGTATCTTGATGGGTACAGCCATGTCATTTTCTAATGAGGTAGCGCATAGTCTTGGAGCGTCAGCCTGGCAAATAGGTATTATGACCATGACTATGACAGCCTCATATACAGCCTCTAACTTGTTATCCTCAACTCATACTGCCATCAAAATTGGCCCAGGTATTTTAATGACCTTATCGCAAATTTGTATGGCTCTGTATTGCGTACTGATGGTAACAGTAGATAGTGTTTACGCCCTGATTCCTATTCAAATACTATTAGGAACTACAGGCGGCTTTGTGTTCTCATGGTGTTCTGCTGAGGCATTAAGTCAAATAGAAAGCTACCGCCGCTCTACAGCCTTAGGCATATTCCAATCTATGTTTGCCATTGGCATGACGGCAGTACCTATTGTTGCAGGTTATTTATTTGCCCAAACCTCATCTCTTAATAGTGCCTTCTTTTTCCAAGCACTACTAGCCATCGCAGGCGCATTAGCTACGGCAATTTATTATGCTCGCCGTCGCCATCACAAGCGCACTGCCAAATAGGCGCATCGCTAAAGCTAAATAAGCAAAACTAACTAAGAGCTCTTAATTGAGCTCTTAGCTTATTCATGCACTAGATTTAGGCATAGTGCTATCTTGCGCTCCAAAACAAGGCATGATGTTTTTTATCCCTCTACAACACACCAATCAAACTCAATAACTATTGGCGCAAAGCGCCACTAGAGCGCCACTAGAGTGCCCTTAGAACGCTCCCCCTACTTTTCCTTGCTTACTTGCTTTGCTCAATTATCTTTCTAGAATAAGGGAGTCTTGTTTTTGTAGTTGAGGACTTATTGATGAACCAAACAAATAAGTTGCTGGTAATTATCGCTTTATTCTGGTTTGCCCAATACATTTATGTGCCAAATACAGCCCCATATTTACTGTCGCAAAAAGTAACTGCTGATTTTGTAGGTTTAATTGTAGGTCTATATGGCGGCGTGCAAATGACTTTGCGCTTTCCTTTAGGTATTAGCGCCGATCTCTTAGGCCGACATAAGCTTATTATTATTATCGGCTGTTGTTTTTCTGGTGGAGCATCCATTATCCGTCTCTTAGAAAGCAATGGTATGGGCTTTTTAGTAGCTAATATTTGCTCAGGTGTTGCCTCCTCTTTATGGGTAAGCTTTATGTTGCTCTACACCAAATATATAAGACCTGAGCACATGCAAAAGCAAATCGGCTACCTCTTTGCAGCAAATAACTTTGGCATTATGCTGGCTTTTATTATGTCCGCTGTGTTTTTCCAATATTATGGCATGGACTTTTTATGTCTGTGCTCAGCCTTCTCAGGTGGAGCTGCGGTTTTACTTGCCTTAACTTTAAAAGAAAACGACCCTCAATATGCTCATTTAATGCCAGAGGAGAGCAACCATCAACGACCAGCGCTTATCGATCTTCTCAAAGTGGCTTTAAAAGGTCGTATATGGTTCTTTGCCTTCTTAGCCAGTATCCAGCAAGGTATTACCATGAGTACCATTATGTCCTTTTCTAATGAGGCGGCATTACGTATTGGAGGCACCTCGTTTGAGATGGGTATTATGACAGTAGTATTCATCTTAATGAATGTAGTCTCTAGTTACTACTCAGGTAAACCTCCTTTTGACCGTATTTCCCAAGGCTTTTTAGTAAGCTCGGCTCTAGCTTTACTGGGTTTATATTGCTTCTTATCTGTAATGGTAGGAAATATTTACTTGCTCATAGTGATTCAAATTTTCTTGGGCTGGAGCTTTGGCTTTGTCTTCTCCATTGCTACTAGTGAGGCTATAGTAGGTATTGAAAAATATCGACGCTCCTCAGCTATTGGCTTATTTCAAGCACTCTTTGCTTTTGGTATGACTGTAGTGCCAATCATTGCAGGACGCTTAATTCAAATCAATGATGGCGACCTAACCTCAGCCTTTTACTTCCAAGGTTATCTATGTCTAATAGGCGTGATAGCCACCATCTATTTCTACTATAAGCAACACCAAGCCAATCATCACAAGAGCACAAACTAAACCTTATCCATAGTCTCAACTGCACCCCATCCATACTTGGCTCCTCATCATCCTAACTACTAGGAAAACAACTAGGCGGGCCAAGCTATGGATATACCACAGCAATTCCCACCACTGCCACAACTACCATATAGCCTTGCTTAACTTTTAAGCAATCTAATATTAAGGAGGGGCAGAGCATTAAGCCCAGCAGGCGCAGCAAGTTCAGTTGGCTCAGTTGGCGCAGGCGCAGCGGTGCGGGCGCTGGAGCAAGTGCGAATGCGGAACGCAGCGAAGCAGGCGCAGCGCAGCAGTGCTAGTGCGGGCGCAAAAGCGCAGCGAAGCAAGCAGGAGCGAGTGCGAGTGCTGGTATGGGGGTGAGTGTTGGTGCAGTAAATGAGCTGCGAGGGTGGGATTTGGTTTTGGGTGGCCCAAAAACAAAAAAATCAGCACGATGGCTGATTGTGATGGTTTATTTTGGCTCCTCCTACTGGACTTGAACCAGCGACATACGGATTAACAGTCCGCCGTTCTACCGACTGAACTAAGGAGGAACTCCAAAATAGATTTTGCTTTTGTTTGTTTGGCTCCTCCTACTGGACTTGAACCAGCGACATACGGATTAACAGTCCGCCGTTCTACCGACTGAACTAAGGAGGAACTTCATCAAACAAAATTTTGCTTTCACACTAGCGTTTGAAAGCGATGCACATTTTACAAGGCAAGAGATGACCTGTCAACACTAAAACAAAACTTTTTTTAAATTTTTGTTAAAAGTTGTTATTTAGCCTGACTCTTAGCCAAATAATTGTTGTTAATATTGAGGGAGCGATGACGTACTTGGACATTAAAACCTCGCTCATTAAATTTATCAGCCAAGCTTTGAGCAATAAATACTGAGCGGTGGCAACCACCAGTACAGCCAATTGAGACAGTAAGATAACTACGATTGCTAGATTCAATATCTCTTAGCCAATACATAATCATGTCATCAATTTGCTTGATATAAGTAAATACTGATGGATAGCGCTTGAAGAAGTCTTTTACAGGCTCGTCTAAACCTGTATAGGAGCGCAATTCTTTTTCCCAGTAAGGATTAGGCAAGAAGCGGGCATCAAAAACAAAATCAGCATCTTTGGCAATGCCATATTTAAAGCCAAAAGACTCAAAGACCATTACTAGATTTTTTTGAGGTGAGCCTAAAATTGAGGTTACAACCTCATTAGATAAGTCATGTACTGATAAGTCTGAGGTATCGATACGTAAGTCAGCATAGCCACAGAGGCTGGAAAGTTTAGTACGCTCTAATACAATGGCCTCGGACAAGGAGAGGTGGTTCTTGGAAAGAGGATGCAAGCGTCTTGTTTCTGAGTAGCGCTTAATTAAGACTTGATCATCGGCATCGCAATAAATCACAGTTGAGTGAATCTTAGGATTATCTTTAATATTACCTATAAGATTACCCATGTAGCTTTCATCTTCAGGAATATTGCGAATATCGATTGATACTGCCAACTTAGGATAACGTTGAGGAGCAATATCAGTAAGCTCAGGCAAGAACAGCACAGGCAAATTATCGATACAATAATAGCCCAAGTCCTCTAAAGCTCTTAAAGCAACTGTTTTACCAGAGCCTGAGCGACCAGAAATAATAACCAACTGAACTGTTGCCTTATCCATAGAACAAGCTACCTTTACTAAAACTGTTGGATATTAAGTATAAAACAATCTTACTCTGTTTGTATTAAGCATTGACTTTTAACTATTAATTGCATCGTTAATGAACTGCATAATGCTATTAGTAGCAGGAGAGGCACTACTTTTAACAGGTGAGCTCTTAAACTCTTGGCTTAATAAGGCATCAAGCTTTTGCAAAATTAAGATTAACTTACTATTATCCTGCCACACACGACGTATAGAGTTAGCCAGCTCAGTATTGTCTAACTCTTTACTAACAAAACGCAGCATTTGCTCCACATAGTCGTAGTCATCTTTAGGGGAAATGAAAAAGGCCAAAGCCACATCAACTCCCATATAGTCAGTATCTACAGTGTTATAAGGCACTTCCTTATTGATAATAGTTAAAACAGCTAAAGACTGCTCAAGACCTGGCACTAAAGCATGAGGAATACCAATACCTTTAGCACAAACGGTAGAGCCCATAGACTCACGTTCATTAAGCGCTTGTAGTAATACTTCCTCTTTGATATCAGTAATAGCTGATACCAAGGTACAAATTTCCTCAAACAGTCTTTTCTTGCTAAAACATGTTAAAGGAGATAATAGATAAGTCTGAGGAAGAATCTTAAACTGAGCCATAATGAACTACTTAAAATATCTATTTACTTTTAATCTTAAGCTTTCCAGTAAAAAAAGCTATTTTCTGATACTATAAAAAACCCTAAAGATCTCTTAAGAGCTTTATTATAAGCTCTGGAAAATGCAAGATGGGGTCTTCTTAATACCTGCAATATATTTTGGCCAAGGTTTCATATCAAGATCAGAGGAGCAAACCACAAGTTATTACCTTGGGTTTGGCAAAAATATGTCTTTATCTAAGCTCTATGAAAAATATTGTTCTGACAAAGTTCTAGGCAGCTTAACTAGCCTTAAAGATCTTAATCATTTAATTGATAATTATCTTAATGATCCCCAATGGCCTCAAGAGCTGCATAGTAGTAGTAGTGACGACTTAGTGTGTTGTTTTGAAGCATTAGACTCTGATAAGAGCCAACAAAACTTACAGCACTTTATCTCTTTGAGAATACTATACTACATTGTAGGCCCCGTCTTGGCAGATGCTTTATTGGCTAAGGTGTCAGCTCAAGAGCTCCTTGGTTCATGGAAAGATAAGCTTAATCTAACCGCACCAAACGATCTGGTGTTAGATGGCTTTGAAAGTAGCAAAGTTCTTAACAATATCATTGCTTTAGCTACCTTAAAACTTACAGGCACTATTTGCCTCTCTCAAAAAAGCTATCATAGCGCTTTAGATCTTGAGGTTAATACCCTTAGTTTTAGCATGTTACAAAAATGCTCCATTAACAAGTTTATCGCTTTGGTGGACGAGCCTAGCAAAGAACAACCTCAATCAAGCTATAAGCAGCTAGAGCGCAGCTTTAAACAAGTTAAGCTGCAAAAAGGTGTGCTCTTTTTAAAATCTAACTGCAAGATTTTCTATGATGCTCAAGGCAACAGGTTGGTTAACCAAAGACCACACTACCTAAGCCACAATGCAGGCTATAGCACTCTGACCTTAGCCGATGCCATTAACAAATACAAATGTGAGTTACTAAAGCTTAACCTTAACGATTTAAGCTCACAACAACTGTTGTTAACTACAACCCATAAGGCCATTAAAAAGCATACTAAAGAGCTCTTGATCTTAATTAATGAACCTTTTACAGATCACTTTAATCTTTCTAATTTTAGCGTGGATGAGCTATTTAAACCTTGTACAAGCATGGTTACTCTCATCAAGAGCATGGCTCAACATAATCCTCAATTTAAGCCTGTAGTGCAGTTTGACTCCCATAGGCCAAATGAGCTTGCTCTTATCTTTTGTTAAATATTATTTATTTTTTTACTATGAATCTTAATCTTTCAATGCTTGAGAACAATAGTCTTGATGCTCAAGCTTTAGCCCAAATCGTAAGAACCAGCCCTTATTTTGATGAGCAGTGGTATTTAGAGCAATATCCAGAAATTGAATACCATGAAGATGGTAATCCTGATGCTGCCTATCACTATGCTAACTATGGCTATAAAGAGCAACGTTTGCCAAGCGTGCTTTTTGATGGCAACAAATACAGCCAATATCATAATTTAAAGGACATCAATCCTTTATTACACTACATTGCCCAAGGCTGTCCTGGTGACTACCGTGCTCATAATTTAGAGCAAGGCTTGTTAGTGAAATTAAATGAAGGTGGCAACCTTACTAATAGCCAAAAAGCTTTATTACTTGAAGGTGGCTATAAGACTACTACTAACAAAGACTTAGATTTAGCAGCTACCCCTGCTACTTTGTCCGAAAAGTTTTATTTCTTGCGTGCTTTCCATTTAAATCTATGGGACAAGCACACTCCTTTATTTGATTTAAGAACTTTAAGCTCAACCTTACAAAACAACTATGGTTTTTCTCAAGAGCAGGCCCCAACTCCAGTAGCTTTGTTTGATAGTGCATCTGAGTTAACTCAAGAGCAATGGGATAAGCTACCAAACGCTTTTTACTTCTTATTTAATGGCCTAACTGCTACTACTATTAGCGTTAGCGATAAGCGTAAGGTCAAACTTAGTGAAGTTCATACTGTACTTGAGAATGTACAAAAGCAGTGTCAGAGCAATCTCTCTGAGCGTTTAACTGCCCAGGCTCAAGCTAAATTTGTGATTGGCTGTTTTGCTTTAACCAAAGCAGATCAAGAGCCAAGCCTTGAGTTCAATGTCTTATGCACCAACGGCCAAGCCTCAACTATCTTAGTTTCTGGTGCTAACCGTGCATTAAATCTTTATGACCGTGACTTTAACTTATTAGGTTGCAGTTTAGCCAATGACTCCCAAGGCGCTCGCCCTGCTTTAGAGCAAGTAGAGAAGCCTAAGTGCTATGAGCAAATGTTAGAGCTTGCTAATAAACTAGCTGCTAATGTACCTTGCTTAGCTGTGCGCTTTAAGGTCTTTAAAGATAGATTCTTCTGCCAAGAAGTTAGACCAGATCTTTACAATGGTAATTTCTTACTTACTAATGATTTTGATTTACGCTTAGGCGTTGCCTTCAATATTAACTACTTATTCAAGTCATAAGAGTTATTATTGATCCCCTCATTACCAAACAACCCTAAAGAAACAATTCTTTAGGGTTGTTTTTTACATTATTCTTGGTTTAATGTTTGATTGCTATCGCCATTAAGAGTTGCGCTTTCTACCAAATCTTTGCTCTTGCTAGTTTTTTTAGTACTAGTCTTTTTGGCTGTAGCTTTGCGACCTTTCTTTTCCTCATCCTTTTCTTTATAGGCTAGCTGGTGGCTAGTCTTTAAAGGCAAAGACTTAAGGCGCTCTCGTGCCCCTTTACCAGAGGCTCTCTTGGTAGCACTAGCTTTAGTTCTACTAGAGGCGACACTCTTTTTAGCTTTATTTGTCCCGCTTTCATGGTGCTCTAAAGCCAACACTGGCTCATTGTCATTAAAGCCATCATTTAACAAGATCCCTTTAACCTTGTTCATAGCGTTATTTTCAAGCTGTCTAACACGCTCAATAGAAACGCCCAACTCTTTTGAGAGCTCTTGTAAAGTGGCCTTATGCTCATCTAACCAACGACGTTTAATAATATGATTAGAGCGACTATCTAAAGTAGATAAAGCTTCATGTAGCTTTTTAATCTCCCAGGCAGAATAGTTGCTGTTTTCATAATTAAGCGCAAAATTAGAATTTTCATCTTCCAAATAAGAAGAAGGAGAAACAGTAACAGCTACTGATTTATCTGAGCTATCGTCCTCACCCAAATCAAATCCTACATCAGAACCTGCTAAACGGGCCTCCATTTCGGTAACATCACTAACAGAAACACCTAAATCATTAGCCAGTTCTGATCTCTCACTTTCAGACATCCAACCTAGACGCTTTTTACTCTTACGTAAGTTAAAAAATAACTTTCTTTGCGCCTTAGTAGTAGCTACTTTTACCATACGCCAATTACGAATGACGTAGTCGAACATCTCAGCTTTAATCCAACTAGAGGCAAATGCTGCTAAACCATGGCCCACGTCAGGATCATAGTTTTTAACAGCCTTCATTAAGCCTATGTTGCCCTCTTGAATCAAATCAGCCAAAGGCAGGCCATAGCCTGTAAACTTACGGGCTACACTAACTACAAAACGCAAATGAGAGGTAACTAGCTGACGGGCAGCATCCACATCACCAAACTCACGTAATCTTTTGGCTAAATCACGCTCTTGCTCTTCTGTGAGCATAGGAACCATATTGGCAGCCCTAATAAAGGCACCAATATTACCTGCCGAACGAGCTATAGCACGGGAGCTTGAAGGCGAGCCAGCCCCATGCTCTACCTGAGGGCCTGAAAAGTCTAAATTATCCTCTAAATTATCTTGCTCATCTTCTGCAACAAAGTGCATACCCTGTAAAGAGCTATCTTCATCATCAAGATTATCTGAAAAATAGTCATCCTCTATTTCATCTTGCTCTTGAGACTCACTATTACGCCTTTGTTCATTGATGTCTTTAACTTGCTTTAAAACATCTAAGCCTTTAGCCAGATTTTCTACATCTACCCCATCAAATAATTGCTTAATATGTTGATGGGCTAAATCTCTTTGCTGCCTCTCCTCAGCACTTAAATCACTATCATTAGAGGCCTGTACAGAATGTGAAGCTTGAGGAACCTTAGCTACAGGTACTAAAGAGGTACCTTTAGCAAGCGGCTGTTGCTTTGCAACATCAGCTTGGTGAGCATAGTGTTGTTTAAGCTCAGGCGAGTAAGAAGCAGTACCAAATTGCTCGGTAAAGCTTTCATTAAGACGATCCTTAATTCTTTCTGCTTCATCCAACTCAATAGAGCGACCATAATTATCTAACTCTATTGCTTTGTGAGGTTTAGCCTCATGAGAGCTTTCAAAAATATTAGGATTGATATCATTGGCATTGCTATCTTCAAGAATGTCAGCATCGACCACATGGGCATCAATAACTTTAGTAGGCACTTTGCTGTGAATACTATGCTCTTCATTTACCTTAATGGCTTGAGCTTGTTGATCTTGAAAATTGCTAAGTTTTGAATCGTCCATGATTACTTATTGCCAGAGCAAAACCCTAGCCTATATGAGAGTTTAAAGAGGAATGAAGTGTGGTTTGATGTTTGCAATGAAGCAAAAAAAATAAAAAGCTACCTACCTTACTAAGGCAGATAGCATTTAATAAAACCACAGGTGTCATTAAATCAATAAATATAATAACACATCATAATAAGGTGAGAATTAGAGAGTGAGCAAGTGATCGGCCAAGGCAATTCCTGCTTGCTTATGGGTAATAATAATTACACCTTTACGCATCTTTTGAATACGCTCAATAATACGCAACTCTTGAGCCTCATCAAGACCTTCACCAGGCTCATCTAAAACTAAGAACTTGCCATTATCACCCTTATCTCCCACAGCACCAACCGCTACTAAAGCACGTGCTAAACATAAGCGTCTAGCCTGTCCGCCAGAAATAGTAAGACCAGTACTGCCTAGCCATTCATCAAGGCCATTAGGTAGCTCATCAATAAGATCGGTAAGCTCCACTATAGAAAGAGCTTGTAGCACTTCCTCTTTGGTAACCTTAGGTTGAATTTGTTTAAAGGTCTCTAAGATTGAGCCTGAGAATAAAGAAATATCCTGCAATGCTACAGCAAAGGTCGATCTAATTTGCTTTGCTGAAAGCGAAGAATAGGCATGACCATTTAAATACAACTCACCTTGCTTAGGATAAAGCAAAGAGGTTAATAGTAAAACTAAAGTACTCTTACCATGGCCTGATGGAGCCTTGATAACATAGTTTTGATCACTACTAAAAGTACAAGAGAAATTATCTAAAACCTCTAGGGTTTGGCCATCATTAAGCTCATAACTAAAGTAAACATCTTTGATGTCAATTTTATTGACCACACTATTAGCCGCTGTGTTTTGTACAGCTTGCTCTTGGTGTGAGTTGTTAGTAAGAGAGCTAAAACGAGATAATACGCCACCAGAGGCTGCCATAGAGGCACTAGAGCTAGAGCGAGCAAAGTGCTCTTCTTTTTTAACTAAGGCCTCAGAGTTAGGATTTAAATCAGCATTGTCCTTAGTAATATGCAGCAATGAACTTACTCTATTAGCTGAGTGAATTACATAAGGTAAATTCAAGAAAGCAGCACTTAATGGGGTTAACACCTCATAACTGACCATAGCCACTACAGAGAGCATCATCATTTGAGGAGATGAAATCTCACCTGCTACTACTAAAGGCACGCATTGAATTAACAATAAGAATAAAGTTAACTCAGAAAAAGTCATTAAAAAGACTTGCGAGAGCTGATCATAGTAAATAATCTTAGCTCTGGCTTTAGCAAGAGTTTGAGCAGTCTGTAAAAAGCGTTGCGCACGCTCATAATGCTTGCCAAGAAGTACTAAATCAAAAAAGCCATGAATAAAGTCAGACATATCATCATTAAGATGAATAGCTAAAGAGCTTTGTTGTTCTGAGTATAAGCGGGCAAATCTGGTTAATACATAAGGCAAGATCACGCCAGAAACTACCATTAAACTTAAGGCAGTAAAGGCCATTAAAGGTGAAAAAGCTAATAACACGCCACCTAATACTAGGCCTAATAAAAAGGCACAGGCAAAAGGTACAAACTGACGAACATAGATCATCTCTAAACGTTCTAAATCAGATTGCATACGACGCTGTAAGTCAGAGCTTTTAAGCTTTAAGGCATCTTCAATCTTTAAATCTAAAGCTCGTTCAAATAAGAACACACGCAAATAAGCAATTAGTCTAAAAGTAGCATCATGGGTGTAATAACGTTCACCATAACGCAGTAAGGTTCTTGAGAGCGCTAAAAGTCTAATTAAAGCAGATGGGATAAAGATATTAAGAGCAATATCAAGCACACCATGAACAGCCATGGCGGTTAAAAACCAGGTAGCTGTACCCATAAGAGCAATGGATGAGAATGTCGCAATAAAGGACATAAACACACCAAATAAAGCTCCATAAAGCTCTTTTCTTACTAGTCCTAAAAAGTGCCAATATTGTCCCATTATTGAGCTCCCTTAGAATCACTAGCCGCTACATTAGCTTGATCATTGAGCTTTTTCTTAGGATTAACCTCAATTACATAAGTAGCATAATCAATGAGCTCCTTACGATGAGCAACAATAATTACTGTTTTATCCTTACCCAAAGTTTTTAAAGCCTCTAAGAAACGATTTTCACTGTCTCTATCTAAAGAAGCTGTTGGCTCATCTAATAATAAAATAGCACTATCATGTAACATGGCACGTGCCAGAGCAATTAAACGAGTCTCACCGCCTGAAATACCGCGATTTTGATCTCCTACGTGATGATCAAGACCGTCTGCAAAGCGGGTAATGAGTTCACTAGCTCCTACCATATCTAAAGCCTTGAGTAGCTGTTCATCACTAGCCTCAGGCGCACCTAGTTTTAAGTTATCACGTAAGGTGCCATAGAAAAGATTTGGTAATTGAGGAATGTATGAAACCTTGGACATAAGGTTGATTAAATCATTACGTGAACACTCATGACCATTAATAATAATCTGACCAGTGCTAACATTAGTAAAGCCAGCAATAGACTGCAAAATAGTACTTTTACCAGCACCTGATGGGCCTACTAAAGCACTAACGTGTCCAGGCTCAAACTTACATGAAAAATCAGATAAACCTACACGTCCATTAGGATAGGTGGCACTAACATTGGCAAACTCAATGGCAAAAGGAGCCTGCATCCAACTATCATCTAAGGTGCTATCTAAAGTAGTAACGTTGCTATCCCCTTCTTTTTGATGCTTGAGGCCATCAATATGCTTAATCTCAGGGAAAATATCTTTCTCTGAGAGCAATTCCATCAGACCACTCATAGCACCTAAAGCTCTCATACGAGAGTGATAGGTAAAGCCTAATTGACGTAAAGGTAAGAAAAACTCTGGTGCTAATAACAAGACAAAAAGAGCTTTAGTGTAATCAAAACCATGCTCATATACGGCAAAGCCTAAAGTAATAGCACAAAGAGCAATACCACAAGTAGCAAAGAACTCTAAGACTAAAGCAGATAAGAAAGCAATTCTTAATACCTGCATAGTCTCAACACGCCAACGCTTTGTTAAACGGGCGATCTTTTCAATTTCACTACTTTCGATATTGAATAATTTAATTAAAGACAGCTTATCTAAGGCCTCTTGGAAACGAACCGCAAGACGGGTAATTTGTTTCCACTGACGCTGATTTAAGCGCTCAGCACCCTTTCCAATAATAATCATAAAGAAAGGAATTAAAGGAGCCATAGCAATCAAAATGCCTGCTGACCATGGTGACATTAAAGCAACAGCAATCACACAGATCACTGGAATTACCATGGCATAACGCAAGGTCACTAAGAAAGAGCTGAAATAAGGCATGATGTCATCTAAAGCATCTACGAATAAGGTGCTTAATGATGACTTGACTGCAAAAGATAATGGACCAACACGTAAGAGCTTATTGACCAACTCTTCACGGACAGCACCTTCTACAGTGTAAGAAATCTTAGCAATAACCTTAGCTATGATAAGACGCATTACAAAGCGTCCAGCTATAGGAATAAGCGCATAAGGCGCTAAGTGTAGGTAGGCAGTGTTCTGCTCCAGCGCAAAAGGAGCAAACACATAACAAATGACTGCGTAAAAGGCACACAAAAAAATTGCATCCACTAAGGTTAGTAACATCAGCAGATGCAATAAGCCTTTGGCTTTGCGACCCCAGCTCTTAAGCTGAGCTGAGGAGGCTTTTAATTGAACTGAAGTAGCGATTTTAGAACCAATCCCAAAGATCAAATAAATAGCATACAGCTAAGATTAAGCCGCATACGCCTAATAATCCTAAAATCCAAGCAAGATAAATCATCTTTACTCCTTTAACCTTGTCCCCTGACTTACTCTAAAACAGGCCTAGGCTGAACCTAGGCCTAGCTTTAAAGCGGTATGACTACCTAAAGTCATGGGTAAAGGGGTAATGCTTTTGGTCTAATTAGTAGTGACCAGTGTTGCCGTCTTCTTCTGATACACGGTTCCACATTCTCTTGTATGCCCAAACGGTATAGGAAAGAGAAATTGGCACAAACACGATTACAGCATATAACATGACTTGTAAGGTGAAGTGTGAAGAAGAAGCGTCCCAAATGGTCAAAGAAGAAGCTGGATCGTAGCTAGATGGCATGACGAATGGGAACATGGCAATAGCTGCGGTACCAATCACTAAGGCAATGGCTAGAGAGTTATAGATAATGCCTTTAATAGCATCACCCTTACCACCAGCGATACCAGCCTTAAGGATGCAGAACATGGCAGCAATTGGAACTAACCATAAAATCCATACGGACTTGTAGTTCTCAAATAAACCGTGCTCTACAACTTCTACAGTCTTGCCAGTAATTGAATGGAAAGAACCCTCTGGGGCTAAGGAAACTAAGCGATAGCCGTCGAAAGTGTAAGCCCATAAACCAGCAAGTGCATAAAGAACTAAGGTTAATAAAGCAAGCTTTAAGGTTAAACCACGTACACGGTTAGAAATATCATCTACAGTGCGTAATTGAATCCATAAGCAGCCCTGGGTTAAAAGCATAGCAACACTTACTAAACCACAGAGTAAGGAGAATGGATCTAATAGTGGAATTAAAGCAGTTAAGAATACGCCATCATAGTGCCAGCGAACATTCTCATCGGCCCAGAAAGGTAAACCCTGTAAGAGGTTACCGAATGCTACGCCGAAAATTAACATAGGAACTAAAGAACCTACAGTTAAAGCAATGTCCCAACGCTTGAGCCAAGTCTCGTCGTTGCTGTGATTGCGATAGTCAAATGCTAATGGACGTAACCAAATAGCAAATAAGACTAAGAGCATACCCCAGTAAAGACCAGAGAATGAAGCAGCATAAACCTCAGGCCAAGCAGCGAAAATAGCACCACCAGCAGTAATTAACCATACTTGGTTACCATCCCAGTGAGGGGAAATGGTGCTGATAATGGCACCACGCTCTTTTGAGTTTTTAGCAACTTTAAAGAGCAAGGCAGAAACGGCCATATCCATGCCGTTAGTAAGCGCAAAGCCAATTAATAGCACGCCTACTAAAATCCACCACATTACTTGTAGGGTATCATAATCAAACAGCATTTAAGGCACCTCCCTTAGCAGAGTCGTCCTTACCCTGAGCCTCAGTCTTCTCTTTGTCATCAGCTTGAGCAGAGACGGCTTGAGCCTCGGCAGCTGGGGCAGCTTCGCTTTCTTGAGCAGGTGCAGCTTCGCTAGCAGCCTGAACAGATGCATCAGCTACAGCAACAGCCTCCTGAGTCTCTTGAGTCTCCTTGGCATCGCAGCCTTGAGGACCTTGAGGTGGAAGTGGTGGATAACCCTTACCATCCTCTTCTGGCTCAGTGATTTCTGGGCCCTTCTTGATAGCCTTAACCATCAACTTCATCTCAATAATGAGTAATACGGTGTAAATACCGATGAAGCAGAGTAAGGAAATGCCCACATCAACAGGAGATAGGCTGGAAGTTGCTAAGTAGGTTGGTAATACGTCTTGAATAGCCCATGGCTGACGACCAAACTCGGCTAAGATCCAACCAGCTTCACAGCAAATGAAAGGTAGAGGAATAG
This sequence comes from Anaerobiospirillum sp. NML120448, assembly GCF_023050945.1. Classification (GTDB taxonomy): domain Bacteria; phylum Pseudomonadota; class Gammaproteobacteria; order Enterobacterales; family Succinivibrionaceae; genus Anaerobiospirillum. The sequence goes on from NZ_JALKIM010000001.1 coordinate 106,603, forward strand.
ATAATACTAATACCTTTAATACCTTTGGACGTGCTTGTAAGTCATTCTTGTAAATTAAGAAGTAACCAGCAGCAACGCATAATAAGCCTAATACTGAAACAATGCCTAACATTACTCTAAATGCAAAGTAATTTAGGGTAACAGAAGGAACACTGTTACGAGCAGCAGTCTTAATTTCTTGCTCAGTAGGATTTAATGGATCAGCAGCGTGCTCAACTAAGAGTAAGCCGTAACCTAAATCCTTCTGGTGAGCCTTGAAAAGCTCCATATTCTCATCGGTAACGTCGCCTTTACGCATAGCGGTCAAGGTACGATTTGCAATTAAGCCGCTACGTACACGTTGCTCATTCTCAGCAACAATGTCACGCAAGCCCTTAACTGGAGTATCGATGGAGTGAGTTGCAATTAAACCTAATAAAGCAGGAATCTTAATGGAAACATAGTTATCCATCTCATCCTCATTAGGAATAGCAAATAATGACCAAGCTGCTGGAGGCTCTTGAGTGTGGAACTCAGCTTCCATTGCAGCAAGCTTAGCTGGCTGGTGCTTAGTAACTAATAAAGCACTGATGTCACCAGACAAGCCTGAGCCACCCATTGCACAAAGAGCGAATAAAAGACCAATGGTCATTGAGCGCTTGGCAAATTGGAATGACTTTCTCTGGAGCATTAAGTATGCACTTACACCAACTACAAAGATACCTGCAGTGGTATAACCAGCAGTTACGGTATGGAGGAACTTAGCCTGAGCAACTTCTGAGAAGATTAAGCCCCAGAAGTCAGTCATTTCCATACGCATACGCTCTGGAGAGAACTGGCTGAACTCTGGGTACTGCATCCAACCATTGGCAATTAAAATCCACATGGCGGACAAGTTTGAACCCAAAGCGGTTAAGAAGGTAATAAGAAGGTGAGTCTTCTTGCTGAAACGATTCCAACCAGTGAACATCAAGCCGATGAAGGTGGACTCTAAGAAGAATGCCATTAAGCCTTCTAAGGCTAATGGAGCACCAAAAATATCACCAACGTAGTGAGAGTAATTAGACCAGTTAGTACCGAACTCAAACTCAAGAGTAATACCAGTAGCTACACCGATCGCAAAGTTAATACCGAAAAGCTTACCCCAGAACTTTGCCATGTCACGGTAGATGACACGTCCTGTGGCCACATAGACTAACTCCATAATGAAGACTAGCCATGAGATACCAAGAGTAAGCGGAACGAAGAGAAAGTGGTATAAAGACGTGGCTGCAAATTGCCAACGTGATAATTCCACCATTAGTTCGTTTACCATGGAAGACCCCTATGAAAGTACCCACGAGAATACTGACAACCTACTGTTTGTTCTCACATGAAAAAAAACAATAAGCACAATTGTATAAATAGTACCCCGATGCACCTCGCTTGTTAAGTTGAGGCCGCATTATATGCTATTCAGGTCACTATCTTTGTGATTATCATCGAACAATGAGAACTTCAGCATATCTATATGAACTTTCCCTCAAAAATAGCAAAACCCTTTAAACATGCCGATTTAAAGCCATTTTTGAGGTATTTTTCTCTTTAAAGAACGGCAATTATCGCAAAAAAATATCACTTCATTTTGTAATTCTTTTCCAAAAATTCCCAAAATATTTTCATAACTTGTTACAAAGCTAAATACTTACTAGCTTTATATTTATTAATTAAATTAATAAACTAACTTTATATAAGTTACAAAAAGTACTTTTTTATAGTTTTAACCATAAAAGCAAAATTTTGCTCCAAAATCAGACATTCCATAACTATCTATATAGCTATCTACAAAGATAGCTGCAATCACAGAACTTATCTTTAAGAAAAGTGGCCTATGTCAGATTAGCAAAGTTAAAATATGGCACAAGCTTTAAGTTACTAGTAGAATTGTCGATCTGACATTTTTATGCATCAAGATAGACTTCTTAAAGGACATAGTCTTTTAACATGTCTTATTAATCAGCCCTATTACAGAATATTGTTGCGGTTAGGACAATGATCAATTTCTTCTATCAAGTCGGCTACAGTGGATTAGCCATTTTATTTTTAGGCATGATAGGCCTATTTATGGCTATTAGAGGCACTGTGTTAGTGATCTTAGTAAAAAGACAAAGCCGTTCAGAACAAAGCATTACTCAAGACATTATCAATACAGTAAAGAGTAATGAGCAAAAGGTAGAGCAAAATGCTCCAGGTTCTGATACCTGCCCTAGCCGTGAGTTAATCATTAATACTCTTATGCAAGTACAACTTAAGGGTATTTACTCTTCAATGTACTTTTTAAAATTGTGTGCCGCTGTCGGTCCGCTGTTAGGATTATTAGGTACTGTTTTAGGTATGGTAGATGTGTTCTCAACCTTATCTGAGCGCTCTATGCCTGATCCAAGTATGCTCGCAGGTGGCATTTGGGAGGCTTTATTAACCACCGTTATGGGCCTTACTTTAGCCATTCCAGCCTTGATTGTTCACTACTACTTATTAATGAGCTTAAGAGGTCTGCGCAATCAAATTAACTTGGCTATTAGTAACATTCATATCCCAAAATAATTGAGCCCCCATATTGTAGTTTTGCTTGGTAGGAGTAATCCATGTCTGATCTTGATGATGATTTAAACGTCGACCTCACGCCTTTAATCGACGTGATCTTCATGCTAGTGATCTTCTTTATTATGACTATGAGCTTTACTCTGCCTGTCATAGACTTTGATTTACCACAATCGAGCACAGCGCAAGCAGAGCAACAAGGCCGTACTATGCGCATTAGCGTTGATATTAACGGTAATTACATTGTTGATGAACAAGAGCGTACCTTAGATGAGCTAAATGATTTGGTTAAAGAACGTATGGTAACTTGCCAGCAAGACCATGAGGATTTAACTTTAGAGCTAGTGATTGATAGCCAAAGTCCAACCCAATATCTCATCAATATTGCTGACTTAGCTAGAGCCTATACTCAAGGTAGACTCATTGTAGTGTCAGAAAAAGTAGACAATAATTTTGACCCTACAGCCGCAGCACAAACCATCAAGGAATCAGACAAGGTAAACTAATGCATCCTGATCTTATTGCCCGAACTTGTGGCTCTATAGGAGTATTAGGAGCACTAGTTTTTGTTGGAGTATTAGATACCCCCAAGTTTATTGTTACTCCCTCGCAAAACTTTGAATCAGTTTTGCTTAGCATCAATGTAGCTCCCAACAAACCTAGTACTCAAGAGGAAAACAAACAAACTCCAGAGCCTACTAATGAGCCAGCCATTGAGGAAACACCTATAACAAAACCGCAAGAAGCTCTAAAAGAGCCTCCTGTAGTAGAACAGCCTAAAGTTGAGCCACCTCCTGTTATCAAAGATAACCCAACAAAAGTGGTAAAGGTAGATGAGCCACCTCCTCTTAAAGAAGAGCCTAAGGTAGTTGCAAACCCAATCAAGCCACCAGAGCCTAAAAAGGCCGAAAAAATTAAGGAAAAGCCATCCGTAAAGCCCCAGGCCAAAAGCGAGCCCAAGCCTCAGCCTAAGCCACAGCCACAGCAGCCAAACAAAGCCCAAGAGCTTGCCAAAGCTAAGGCCGCTGCCCAGGCTAAAGCCCAAGCCCAAGCAGCTGCTCAGGCCCAGGCCGCTGCTCAGGCAGCTGCCCAAGAAAAGAGCTTATTAGAGGCCTCAGCTCGCAAGCTTAATGCTCAGCTGGCATCTTTATTGGTAAAAGAGATTAGAAGTAAACTGCGCTATCCTCGCAATGCCGTAAGACGCAAGTTAGAGGGTACGGTTATGGTAGAGTTTGTCATTCAAAATGGTGTAGTCACCAGTTACAAAATAGAAAAGAGCTCTGGCCATAAAATTCTCGATGAGGCTGCTAGCAAGCTTGCCAAGAGCCTGGTCAAATTTAATACTCGCTTAGATGCTATGAGCAATAGAGTGCTGATTCCAATCAAGTATGAATTGCTCTAAGAAAAAAAGGCAGAAATCATAAGATTTCTGCCTTTTTTCTAAAGCTTTAACTAAATTTTTTAGATGTCAGCCTTAAAGCCAATAGAGATAAAGCGGCCTGGCTCCTCAATGAGCTGATTGGTTTGATATTGCTCATCAAAGATGTTCTCGATGCTGCCATAGAGGGTAAATTGATCCTCAGGGCCTACCTTGGTAGATACGGATAAGTTAGCTGTTACATAGCCATCATAATTCACGTCACCGAAGTAGTTGCTACCATTTAAGTCATCATCCTTGGTTTGAGTAGCAAAGTTAATGTAGCCATCGAGCTCAAACATATCGCCATGGAAGCGTAAACCAGCATTACCAAAGAAGCGTGGAGTACCAGTATTCTTAGTGCTCTTACCCTCAATTTCATACTCACGAATCATTTGGGTTAAGTTAAGGTAAGGCTCGTAAGTATTATCAATTAAGTAAGATAAGCTCAGCTCAGCACCATAGCTCTTAGCCTCTGCAATGTTCTGATAAGTATATGTAGGGCGGCCTCCCATGCCTCCATTCGTTTTTCTCTTAGTCTCAATATAGTTATCAGTTAAGGTATAGAACATGGCGTAATCAGCAAATAACTGACCATCATCCCATCTAAAGCCAACTTCAAAATTGTTAGACTCCTCTGGCTTTAAATTAGGATTGCCATATTGAGGCTCACCAGTATTGGTTACTAAATAAAGCTCTTGAAGAGTTGGAGCTCTAAAGCCTTGTGACCAATTAATACGGAAAGCACCATTGTCAAATGGACGATAAACCAAACCAACACTACCAACTAATTTACTATGACTCTCATCAGCATGATTAGATGCAGGATTTTGCCTTACCACTATTGGTTTACCTGGGATAACAATATAATCTGTGGTTAATGAAGAACCAGCTTTGTTATCAATATAGTTATAACGTACACCTGTATTTAATGTCAGCTCATCAGTTAAATAAGTAGATAGCATAGCATAAAGGGCATGACTTTCTTGCTTATATCCCTGATCATCGGTAATAGTATAGCCATGAGGATGATCTGTATCAGAGTAGCTACTCATCTTCTCTAAACGGCCATCATAACCAGTGACTAAATAGAAAGTATCAGATAAGCTAAGCTCAAGTTGTAAGTTACCACCTACGCTCTCTTGTTCATTAGCAACATCTACTAAAATGATTGGAATAGGGGTTGAGATAAAGTCTTTGGTAGTCTTTTGATAGTAAACACTAGCATCAAAAGCAGCAATGACATCATTAATATCTGTTGCCTTTAAGTATAAAGAATGCTTTTGGCGATCCCACTTAGGAATTTCACCTCTAAATGCAGCATAAGTACCACCTACAGTAGTAGAAGTCTCAGCATTGGAGTCATAATACTCGCCACGATAGCCTAAAGTAAGATTGTCTAAAATATCGTAGCTAAAGTCACCATTGAAGCCATGAGCATCATAAGAGGTGTTGTCTAAATGCTCGCGATCGGAAAGTACTATGTCACCTGCATTAGTATTAAAGGCACCGATAGCATACTTAAAGCGGTCTAAAGTACCAGTTAAATTTACATACTCGCTAAAGCTATTATTAGAGCTTAGGAAGTTGGCACCACCTTCAAACTTGAATGGCTCCTCACTTGCTTGCTTGGTAATGACGTTAACAATACCACCCATAGCATCAGAACCATACAATACTGAGGCTGGACCCTTTACTACTTCAATACGATCAATAAAGTAAGGGTTAATTAACATTGGAGCACCAGACTTAGTCTTTTGCTCATCAATACGCTGACCATCAACCATGAGTAAAGTACGTAGCGCACTTTCACCACGAATAGTTACACGCTTAGTGCCAGGGGTACCATCAGATGTTAAGCGCACGCCAGTTTCTGAGCGTAATAACTCAGGAACAGAGTCGTTAGCAAAATTCTTGAGCTCTTTAGTATCAACTACAGAAATAGAAGAATTGGTGTCTAATAACTCTTGACTAGTACGAGAGGCGGTAATAACCACAGTGTCACTCTTAATGCGCTCAAGACCACTAGTCTGGTTATCAGCAGCAAAAGCTACAGGAGTAAATAATACGGAAACAGCAGCAGCTAAAAGGCTCTTGTTGAGCTTTTGTGAAGAACTCATGGGAAAGAAAACTCACAACAATCGCTTAGCATAACTAAGCGCGAAATATTAATACCCTAATTTAGGTCTTATTTAATTATTGCTAACAAACTGCACTTTATTAACAAAGAATTTAGTACAAGACAAATTAGGTATAACCCTAATGTTGGCCCTTACGTCAATATAATTTATAAAGCATATTTATAAAAAATTATTGGATCGTTGGTCAGCTTTTATTTTTTTAAAGTGCCTAGTATTACACTAATTTGTATTACATGTTTATCTATTGATAATTTTTTCTCAACAATGCTCTAATACTTATTAGAAAAGCGATCATTAGCGCAATTTTGTTAAAACTTTGCTCAAAATTAGAACACTTTTGACACGTTAGAAACAATCCATAATAAAAAAAAGCAGCACTTTGATCTTATGCAAAATGCTGCTTTTTTAATAAGTTAATCTTATAGATAAACGCTATTTATGTTCTTCGTCTTCTACTAAAGCATCAACAAATGGATCAATCTTAAACTCACGTAGATCTTCAGCCTTTTCACCAATACCAACATAACGAATTGGTATTTCGTAGAGATTAGCTAAAGAAAAGACCACACCACCTTTAGCTGAGCCATCTAACTTGGTCAAAGTAAGACCAGTTACATTAACCGCCTCAGTAAAGACCTTGGTTTGAGATACAGCATTTTGACCTGTAGCAGCATCCAATACCAACATAGTCTCATGAGGTAATTTTGGATCAATTTTCTGCATTACACGGACAATCTTGCGTAACTCGTCCATTAAGTGATCTTTATTTTGTAAGCGACCTGCGGTATCACATAAGAGCACATCAATACCACGTGCTTTAGCGGCACTAACAGCATCATAAAGCACAGAGGCACTATCAGAACCAGTAGCCTGTGCAATCACAGGAACATTAGCTCTTTCACCCCACTCTTTTAACTGTTCTACAGCGGCAGCTCTAAAGGTATCACCAGCTGCTAGCATTACCTTTAAGCCCATATCTTGATACTTACGTGCCAGCTTACCAATAGTAGTAGTCTTACCTGCGCCGTTTACACCTACCATTAAAATAACAAATGGAGTATGGTCATAAACAATCAAAGGCTTTTCACATGGATATAAGATTTCTGAAAGTATCTTCTTTAAGTTATTACGTAAGGCACCAGCATCACGTAAATCACGGACACGAGACTCATCACGCAAGCGCTCAATAACCTTTTGAGTGGTTTCCACTCCTAAGTCAGCGGTTAATAAAGCAGTCTCTAAATCCTCATACAAGTCCTCATCAATCTTACGACCGAAGATTAAAGAGCTAACGCCAAAGGCCAGATTATCTCTAGTTTTCTTTAAGCGTGAGAAGAAAGACTTACGCTCTTCTTGCATGGCCTCTTTGGCACTCTCTTGAGCCTGGGCCTCTTCATTTGCCTTTTCTGCCTCAGCAGCTTCAGCAGCCTCTGCTGCTGCAGCCTCTGCCTCTAAGCGCTCTTGCTCTGCCTTTTCAGCAGCGATACGCTCAGCCTCAAGGCGTTCTGCCTCTAAGCGTTCTTGTTCTGCCTTTTCTGCGGCAATACGCTCAGCCTCAAGACGTTCGGCCTCACGGCGTTCTGCCTCTAAGCGCTCTTGCTCTGCCTTTTCTGCGGCAATGCGCTCAGCTTCACGGCGTTCTGCCTCTAAGCGCTCTTGCTCTGCCTTTTCTGCGGCAAGACGCTCGGCCTCACGGCGTTCTGCCTCTAAGCGCTCTTGCTCTGCCTTTTCGGCGGCAATACGCTCAGCCTCTCTGCGTTCTGCCTCTAAGCGCTCTTGTTCTGCCTTTTCAGCAGCAATGCGCTCAGCTTCACGGCGTTCTGCCTCTAAGCGCTCTTGTTCTGCTTTTTCAGCAGCAATGCGCTCGGCTTCACGGCGCTCGGCCTCTAAGCGCTCTTGCTCTGCCTTTTCAGCAGCAATGCGTTCAGCTTCACGGCGCTCGGCCTCTAAGCGCTCTTGCTCTGCTTTTTCAGCAGCGATACGCTCAGCCTCAAGGCGTTCTGCCTCTAAGCGCTCTTGCTCGGCTTGCACAGCAAGCTGAGCTTGCTGAGCTTGCTCGGCTAAAGTGGTGTCTTCTGCTTTGGTGCTTGCGACAGGGGCAGATGGGGACTCAGTTAGGGTTGGGTCTTGATCTGCGTGAGGCTGATGGGAAGACTCATCAGTCTTGGTGTTCTTGGAGCTGTCGCAAGATGGCTCTTTTTTTTCGGCTTCCTCTACCTGCTCAGCAATAGACTCACTGGCTTCATCGTTAGCAAAGATGGACTCGCTATCTTTACCTTCTTTGTCTTGAGCAAGTTGTTCTTGGGATTCCACAGCATCAGCTATAGGCTGATCGTCCAAATCTTGAGCAACATTTTTCTCGTCTACTTGAGACTCAGCATTGTTAGCCTCATCCTTTTTCTTATTTATGCCAAAGAGTTTTGCAAAAAATCCCATGCTAACTAACTTCCCAATCTAAAAATATAAAAAAATATTTAATTGATTTTGCTAAGGTTTAAAACCTTTTAGTGTGTAATCTGTATAGAAAAATACTGACTTATTAAGTGTGAGCTTTTAATAAAAGCTACTAGCCTCGACCTAACAATTATAGCAAAATGAAAAATCTAAAAAGAAAAAGCCTTAAAATCAAAGATTTTTTTCAAGCTACTAAAAATTTAGGAGAACTCCATGGCCTACGATAACAAAATTCGCATTATTGGCGGCGCTTTTAAAGGACGCAAGCTAAATGTTATTGATATGGACGGTTTACGCCCTACTACCAATAGAGTAAGAGAAACAGTCTTTAACTGGCTTCAAGAGCGTGTGTCCAATGCTAAAGTGTTAGACCTTTTTGCAGGATCAGGCGCTTTAGGTTTAGAGGCTTTATCACGAGGTGCTGCAAGCTTAACCTTAGTAGAAAAAGATAAAGATAATGCTGCCATATTAAAAAACGAAATTGCGACCTTGCCAGGTAATGCCTCTGAGGGGGTTAATCTTATTTGTGCTGATGGTCTAGAGTATCTTAAGAGTCTGCCAAGCAAACCATGCTTTGACTTAATCTTTCTTGACCCTCCTTTTGGCTCAGATCTTTTAGAAGCAGCTGTTGAAATTATTGTTTCTAAAGATTTACTTAATGATGGTGGTATTGTCTATGTTGAAATGGGCAGTGCTAAGAAAAAGCCACTATTTGGGCTGAGCATGATTAGAGACGAGCAAATTGGCCAATGCCATTTTGGTCTTTATGAGAGGAGTTTCTTTTTATAGGACTTTTGTTTTTACCAATAAAAAAGGGATCGTATGATCCCTTTTTTATTAGCATTAAGCTTAATACTAAGCCCAATATGGCCAAGCATGAAGCTTGGCCTATGGTCTTGTATAGTCTTTTTGCTAGCGCTTGCGAGAGCGGGCGAGCTCGACCACTTTGAGCTGAGCCATAGCCTCGGACAGTTTGATAAAGGCCTGAGTGTAGTCCTTATCACCTGCGTTGGTACGAGAAATGGCTTCACGTGCAGCACGCATTGCTTCTTGAGCTTTAGCCTCATCAATGTCATCAGCACGTAGAGCAGTATCAGCCAAGACAGTTACGTCCTCTGGCTGAACCTCTAAAATACCACCAGCTAAGTAAATTTGGTCTTGCTTACCTTCGGCATCAACCAAAGTAACCATACCAGACTTAATGGTGGTAATTAAAGGAGTGTGGCCATGGCGGATACCTAACTCACCCTCAGAGCCAGTGATAGACATAGCTCTGACGCGGCCAGAATACATGCTGCCAACACCACTGACGACATTGAGATGGAAAGTAATATCTTCCATGCGTCAATCCTCCTAATTATAAGCTCTTGGCCTTCTCTACAACTTCATCAATAGAGCCAACCATGTAGAAAGCTTGCTCTGGTAAGTTGTCGTACTCACCGTTGATAATGCCCTTGAAGCCACGGATGGTGTCCTTCAAGGAAACATACTTACCAGGGGAGCCAGTAAATACCTCAGCTACGCTAAATGGCTGAGATAAGAAACGCTCGATCTTACGTGCACGGGCCACAGTAAGCTTATCATCCTCAGAGAGCTCGTCCATACCTAAGATGGCGATAATGTCCTTAAGCTCCTTATAGCGCTGTAAGATGGTCTGAACGCCACGAGCTACGTCATAGTGCTCTTGACCCACAACGAATGGATCGAGCTGACGAGAGGTGGAATCAAGAGGATCCACAGCAGGATAAATACCTAAAGAAGCAATCTGACGTGACAATACGATGGTTGCGTCCAAGTGAGCGAAGGTAGTTGCTGGGCTTGGGTCAGTCAAGTCGTCAGCTGGCACGTAAACGGCCTGAATAGAGGTAATAGAACCCTTCTTAGTAGAAGCAATACGCTCCTGGAGGGCACCCATTTCCTCAGCTAAGGTTGGCTGATAACCTACAGCAGATGGCATACGACCTAAAAGGGCGGATACCTCAGTACCAGCTAAGGTATAACGGTAAATGTTGTCAATGAATAACAACACGTCCTTACCCTCGTCACGGAACTTCTCTGCTACGGTAAGACCAGTTAAAGCCACACGAAGACGGTTGCCTGGCGGCTCGTTCATCTGGCCATAAATCATGGATACCTTATCAAGAACCTTAGACTCTTCCATTTCGTGGTAGAAGTCATTACCCTCACGGGTACGCTCGCCTACACCAGTGAATACGGAAAGACCAGAGTGAGCTTTAGCAATGTTATTGATAAGCTCCATCATGTTAACAGTCTTACCTACACCAGCACCACCGAACAGACCTACTTTACCGCCCTTAGCGAATGGACAAATAAGGTCAATAACCTTAATACCAGTCTCTAAGATTTCGGTAGTTGCAGACTGCTCAGCATAGGTAGGAGCAGCACGGTGAATAACCCAACGATCTTCCTCGCCGATTGGACCGCACTCATCTACAGGCTGACCTAAAACGTTCATAATACGGCCTAAGGTAGCAGCGCCAACTGGAACTTTAATACCGTCACCAGTATTTACAGCTACTAAACCACGGCTTAAACCGTCAGATGAACCCATGGCGATACAACGAACTACACCGCCACCGATTTGTTGTTGCACTTCTAAAGTGATGTCTGGACGTTGCTTACCGTCGCCCTTAATCTCAAGTGCATCATAAAGCTCTGGGATTGAGTTCTCTTGGAACTCAACGTCCACAACAGCGCCGATGATTTGCACAATAGTGCCCTTTTCACCAGCACGTTTTCTAGCTTCTGCCATTTTTTATCCTCAAATAAATTAGACCGCAGAGGCACCAGATACGATGTCATTAAGTTCCATCGTAATACTTGCTTGACGTGCCTTGTTATATTCAAGCTGCAGATCGCTGACAAGGGCATCGGCATTATCTGTAGCTGCTTTCATTGCCACCATACGAGCTGCTTGCTCAGAGGCAAGATTCTCAAGCACAGCTTGATAAACCATCTGCTGAATATAACGATCTAAAACTACGTTCAAAATGATAGCTGGATCAGGTTCGTAAATATAATCCCAGTGATGCTTCTTAATGTTTTCATCGTCTGTAATAGGCAATGGAAGCATCTGCATAACCATTGGGATTTGCACCATCGTATTCTTAAAGCCGTTGAAGCATAAGTTAATCTTATCTACTTCACCATTTAAGAATGCTTGGGTCATCACCTTGATAGCACCAACTAAATTGTCAGGGGATGGATCATCGCCAAATCCAGCGTGCTGAGCGATTACTTCAATACCAGCACGGGAGAAGAAAGCATGAGCCTTTCCGCCTAACAATACAGTCTTAACACCCAAACCTTTATCCATATTAGCCTTAATATCATTTAAGGTCTTACGGAAAAGGTTGATATTAAGACCACCACACAAGCCACGATCGGTAGAAACAATGATATAACCAATGTTTTTAACCTCACGCTCAACCATATATGGGTGGTGGTACTCAGTGTGACCAGCTGCAATATGACCGATAATGCGATTGAGAGCCTGAGAGTATGGACGTGAAGAGATCATTTTCTCTTGGGCACGTCTCATCTTTGATGCGGCTACCATTTGCATAGCACTGGTGATCTTCTGAGTGCTTTTAACACTAGAGATCTTAGTGCGTATTTCCTTTGCGCCGGCCATGTTAGAGCTCCTAGTAGGTTTGAGTTGACTTGAACTCAGTTACTAAATCGTTAAGGCTCTTTACAACCTCATCGTTATAGTCTGGATTCTCTTCAATGCTCTTTAATAAGTCTGCATGAGACTGACGAGCATACTCTAACAAGGCAGATTCAAATGGCAGAATCTTGGATAATTCTACATCCTCAAGATAGCCACGCTCAGCAGCAAAGATAACTAAAGCCTGCTCGGCTACAGTTAATGGAGCAAATTGCTTTTGCTTCATGAGCTCAGTTACCTTTTGACCATGGTCAAGCTGCTTACGGGTTGCATCATCAAGGTCTGATGAGAACTGAGCGAAAGCGGCAAGCTCACGGTACTGGGCCAAGGCGGTACGAATACCACCAGAGAGCTTCTTAATAATCTTGGTCTGTGCTGCACCACCTACACGAGATACAGAAATACCAGGATCAACAGCTGGGCGGACACCAGAGTTAAATAATGAGGAGGTTAAGAAGATCTGACCGTCAGTAATAGAAATTACGTTGGTTGGAATGAACGCAGAAACGTCACCAGCCTGGGTCTCAATAATAGGTAAAGCGGTTAAAGAACCAGTCTTACCCTTGATCTTACCACCTGATAACTCCTCTAAGTAGGCAGCGTTAACACGGGATGCACGCTCTAAGAGACGTGAGTGTAAGTAGAAAACGTCACCTGGGAAAGCCTCACGTCCTGGTGGACGACGTAAGAGCAAGGAAATCTGACGATATGCCACAGCGTGCTTAGATAAGTCGTCATAAATGATCAATGCGTCTTCGCCCTGATCCATGAAGAACTCACCCATAGCACAACCAGCATATGGTGCGATATATTGTAAAGCTGCTGTATCAGAAGCAGAAGCTGCAACCACAATAGTGTTATCTAATGCGCCATGCTCTTCTAACTTTCTTACTACAGAAGCAATGGTGGAAGCCTTCTGACCAATAGCTACGTAAATACAACGAACACCATAGTTCTTTTGGTTAATAATGGTGTCGATAGCTAAAGCAGTCTTACCTACCTGACGGTCGCCAATGATAAGCTCACGCTGACCACGACCGATAGGAATCATGGCATCAACAGCCTTATAGCCAGTTTGAATTGGCTGAGAAACGCTCTGACGAGCAATAACGCCTGGAGCGATCTTTTCTACTGGGTAGAACTCAGTCTTTTCAATAGGGCCCTTACCGTCAATTGGCTCACCTAAGGTGTTAACAACACGACCTAATAATGAATTGCCAACTGGTACTTCAAGAATACGGCCAGTGCTACGTACCTTCATACCCTCAGATAAGTGAGAGTATGGACCCATAACAATGGCACCAACGGAGTCACGCTCAAGGTTCAAAGCTAGACCATAAAGGCCTGAACCGAAGTCTAGCATTTCGCCCTGCATAACGTTGGAAAGGCCGTGAATACGCACGATACCGTCATTTACAGATACGATAGTACCTTCATCACGTGCCTCAGTGACAACCTTAAATTGCTCGATGCGCTTTTTGATGAGATCGGCAATTTCAGTTGAATTTAATTGCATTTATTTTTCCCCTGCTTTACTTGAGGGTTGAAGACAATCTACTCAGGTTAGTTTTGACGCTGCCATCAATAACTTCATCACCAATACGGATGATTACACCGCCCATAATGCTTGGGTCGATAGTGCGAGTTAGACTTATTGTGACTTTATATTTCTGCTCGAGCTTAGCAACTAAGGCCTTTTCGTCCTCAGGCTTTAATGGGCGAGCAGTCACAATCTCAACGGCTTGTACCTTTAAGTAGTCGTCTCGTAACCTGATAAACTCTTGATAAATTTCAGGAAGAACTTCAAAACGATTGTTCTCGCCTAAAACAAAGACAAAGTTCTGTCCCTTCTCATCAAGAAGATCACCTAAGAGCTCAATTAGTAACTTAGAGGCAGCCTCATGGGTGCTAGCCTCGCTTACCATATAAGCAAATTGCTCATTAGTTATGGCGCAAGACAAAGCCTCAAGCGAGTTTGACCAACGATCAAAGCTTTTATCCTGCTTAGCAATTTCAAATACTGCTTGAGCATAAGGTCTTGCGATAGTTAGGTTCTCAGCCAATGCTTTCACCTCACTTTACAAGGAATCAACAATCTTCTTGACCATTTGATGATCAGAGCTTGCATCCATTTTCTTATCAAGAATTTTCTCCGCACCAGCAACAGCCAGAGCAATAACCTCAGCACGTAATTCCTCACGGGCCTTATTACGCTCAGACTCGATCTCTGCCTTAGCAGACTCGACGATGCGGTTTTTCTCGTTAGTAGCTTCTTCAGTAGCACGGTCTAAGATCATTGAGCGCTGCTTATTAGCCTCATCAATGATCTTTTGAGCCTCTACCTTAGCCTGACGCAAGGTATCAGCAGCATTAGACTTTGCTAACTCAAGGTTTTTCTTAGCCTTCTCGGCATTGGCAAGACCATCTGCAATTTCTTTCTGCCTTTTCTCTAAGGCATCCATAAGTGGTGGCCATACATATTTCATGCATAGAACCACGAAGATAAAGAACGCAACGGCTTGACCTAAAAAAGTAGCATTAATTTCCAAGGTGTTAGCTCCTTGCTAAAACAGGTGTTTAGCTTAAGCAGCGAACAAGAGGTACATGCCAAGACCTACACCGATCATAGGAATAGCGTCAACAAGACCCATTACAATGAAGAACTGAGTACGGAGTAATGGAAGTAAATCAGGCTGGCGAGCAGAGCCCTCTAAGAACTTACCACCTAAGATACCGATACCAATAGCAGCACCAATAGCAGCTAAGCCCATCATAATGCCAGCAGCAAGGATGTTAAGATCCATTTAAATTCTCCTAATAAGTACAAAATTTTTTCAGTAGAAAGTTAAAAAAAGAGCTACGACTATTTAAAAAAGTTGAGCGATAGTCATAAGGCTCGTTCTACAAAATATTTTTTGGTCTTCATCAACGAGCAATGAAAACCATTCATTGCTCATTAATCTTCTTCACTAGCCATTGATAAGTAAACAATGGTTAATACCATGAAGATGAAAGCCTGTAAGGTAACAATCAAGATATGGAATAATGCCCAAGGCACATTCAATACCCACTGAACCCACCAAAGTGGAATCAACGCAATCAAGATGAAGATCATTTCACCTGCATACATGTTTCCAAAAAGTCGGAGACCTAAAGAAACAGGCTTAGCAAGTAAAGATACACCTTCCAAGATTAAGTTGATTGGAGCAAATGCCCAATGATGGAATGGGTGTAAGGTATAAGTCTTGACGAAACCCTTAACGCCAATGTTGGTGAATGAGAAGTAGAAAATCAGGAAGAAAACACCACAAGCCATAGACAAGGTGATGTTAACGTCAGCTGAAGGCACAACTCTTAAATATGGAACACCAATATAACTAGCAAGTCCAGGCAAGAGATCGATAGGGAGTAAATCCATTAAGTTCATGAGGAAAACCCACATAAACACAGTCAAGGATAGAGGGGCAATAATGTCACTCTTTCTCTTGAAGATGGAAGATACAGAGCCCTGTACGAACTCAAAAATCATTTCTACAAAACACTGTAGTTTAGTTGGTACTCCAGACTTAGTCTTCTTGGCACCATATCTGAATAACCAGATAAAGAGGCAGCCTAAAAGAATAGTAAAGCCTAAAGAATCAACATTTAAGTGGTAGAAATTGAATAATGAAGCCTCATGCTCAGCAGGAGCGTGATAGGTGATACAAGTACCCTGAGCTAAGTCAGAGAAACTGCACTGCTCATAGCCAGTAATGCTTAAACAGTCAGCTTGTGAACCAGTGGCAGAGAGACACTTCTCATAAGCCATAGGCTCCTTAGGAATCACACTATTTACAATACTGCCGTCACGAAGATCGACTTGCAAGAAATGAAGGTGGTGTCCAATATACTCTTGAGATGATGAAGTCTCAGACATAAGATACTTTAGCTTCCAAGATGAACACACAAAGAGCGCACTAATAGTCTCTTATTGCTAAGAGAGTAAAAGGCATTCTTCATACTCGACTAAAACCAGTGCTATTGCTTAATAGCAGATATTAGCTCCAGAGAGTTTTCTTTCTTAAAAAATCAGGTTGCTACAAGCTTTAGGATAATTGCTACTAAAAGCAAGCTTTTAGTTTGGAAAAGACAGCATCTTTTCATCCTCACAGCCTCATTCTCTTAGCTCTTATTACCAGATCTATTTATCAAGTCCCTAAACTAAATACCCAAATTAAATAATCACAACTTATTTGCTGTTAGCGATACAAGAAAGTTCCCGCATTTAAGCTCTCAACTAACTTGTGCTCTTGGCGACTTGTTCCCGCATTTAAGCTCTCAACATAGTCTTTGTTAGTAAATAAGTTCTTTTCTTTATTCGCTCTTTAGTAGCATCATGACAATCGTCAAAGTTATAAGGAGAAAAGGCGCGATCTTAAAACAAGCTGAATCATCAAACTTGTCACGACCATAATTTATAAAGAAAGGTTCTCTTAGTAAAAACGCACCACAACAAGCTCTTAATAGACTAGCTACTTTAAGCCCTGCATCGCTTTTAGTAAGAAAAGCCATAACTCCTTTTGGTGCTATACCTTACTAACCTTTAATAAAGGAAACTACAGCACTACTTTGTTAGATTAAAGCACTATTGGTGCCAAATCGTAACCAACTTATTTTACTTAGTTTATAAGTTGGTTTTAATAATAATGTTTTAGGTATGAGAACAAAAGACAATTTATACTTGTAAAATTGATCTAGCTCAAAAGCTCACCAAAAAATACTATAAATCTAAAACAAAATGTGCTATTCGCACGTAATTTTGCATTAAAACCTTAGTAAGTTTGAAGGGCTTGAGAGAATCAAACTTTAGTTCTCCTAGCTATCAACACTAAGTAATAGTGATAGTTTTCAAAATCAAAGTCTAGTCATAAGCATTAGACCTTTATTATCCCCTTTAATATACTCTTAATCCCGAAAAATTAGCAATTCAAAAGAACATTTTGCTTAAAGTAAAATTGCAAAAAGTTTTCAACTAGCCATATTGGCATCAAAATTGTGCATAAAAATCGTGCTCACAATCACAGTAAAAATGAGATAGCTATCACATAAAAAAACGCAAAAAGAGTGCAAATTTAGTACTAAAAGTTTACTAAAAGTACTATTTAGCAACTAAAAAACACACCCCATTAGCTATTTTTTACTGAGCACCAAAAATGACTTCCATGCTTTTTCTTGCTTTCATTTGTTGTGATTTTTTGTCAGCAAATATAATTATCTTCTATGTTCTTACTCTTAACATAAATACAACATTCCTACTTAGCTTATAACATCACTAAACTAGTCTTTTTTATCCTTTTAACATCTATCAATCTTTACTATCTTTTTGTACCTATTTTGCTCTTGTTAAAACGTTGCGATTTTTTATTGATTGGCTATCAAAGATAGCAATAAGCCCTCATTTTCTGCATTAGGTAAAATTGCTCTATGCTAAAACTAAAAAAGCCTCTTTAACCAATTAGTTAAAGAGGCTCTTAAAAAAAAGATTTTGCCAAAGTATTGTTAATCTCTAGCTACGTCTGCCTAAAGACAAAGCGCTTTTAATAATTTGAGCAAACATAACAATGACAAAAGTTGCCATCATTACTAAGGCATTTAAACTGGTAAATTTAAAAGCTAGAGCCAAAATAATAATCATCAGAGCATACTTTAAAACTTCGGCTCTAATGACATCATAAAGGGTTACACCTGCACTCTTACCATAAGAGCGATCAGCAGAACGTGCTATCACATTGTAAATAGCTATAGGAATCAGCAAGGATAGACCACCTACTAAAGAGGAAGCCATAAACCATAAGGCAGAACCTATCGCCCCCTGATCCACTAAAGGCCCGCTAAGCTCCAATAAACGAGCTTGTAACTGCGCAACTTGCTCATTGTTTAAAGCAAGCTCTTTGATAATGCCATGACCTTTGACATAACCAATAAAGCCAGCCATAAACATACAAACCACAATAACTTGCAACATACTGATAACACTAACCAGTCCTTGCTGTTGCTTGCTTAGCTCCAATGCTTGCTCATAGCTAATCTTCTTAGGTGGCACCCCATAGTCATCCTCATCATCCTGATAAGCATTAGAGCCCACATCAGCGCCATGGTCACTGTGGTATCCACCGCCCTGAGGAGTGCTTTCTTGCGCAGGAGCATTATGGCACTGCAGGCCAGCAGGGCCATCAAGGCCCTGCTGGGCAGCAAGGCTATGAGGGGCTGCTGGTGCCTCAGGAGCGCTAGGACTTGCAAGTTCTGATTGTTGTTGGTTAGTACTCTTTGGTGCCATATTGATCTTTCTTGCCAAGAGGTTAGGTTAGTTAGACTTATCTAAACCCAATAAAGTTAACAAGCTATCTAATTGTTTGTCATTATCGTAACTAAAGGTAAGTTTACCCTTACCATCCTTACTTACCTTAAACTTAGCCTTTACGCCTTTTAACTTAGCATTAAGAGACTTTTCGTATGAGGTGTAGTTAATGTTGCGATTGGCCTCACTATTAGAGTCATCAGTATTGCTCTGAGCCTCTTCTAAGGCACGAGCCTCTAACTTTTTGGCAAATTCTTTAACAAAACTTTCGGTAGCTCGAACAGACAAGCCTCTCTCAATGACAATTTGGCAAGCTTCATTTTGTGCACTACCACTTAGGGATAGTAAAACCTTAGCATGGCCTAAATCGATTTTTCCTGCCTTAAGAGCAGCTAAGCTACCATCTTCGAGCTTTAATACACGTAAATAATTGGCTACAGCTGAGCGTGATTTACAAACACTTTTAGCCACCTCCTCTTGGGTCATGCCACACTCTTGCATCATTTGGTCAAAAGCAATAGCAAGCTCAACAGGATTTAAATTTTCACGCTGAATATTTTCAATTAAAGCAATGGCATAAGCCTTTTCGTCTACCACCTCACGAACCAAGCAAGGAACAGAGGCCATAGCAAGCATACGAGCAGCACGATAGCGACGTTCACCACAAATGATCTCGTACTTACCACCATCAATACGCTTTACGATTAAAGGCTCAAGTAAACCATGCTCTTTAATGGAGGTTGCCAACTCCTTAATAGCCTCATCATCAAAGCTGTGACGTGGCTGATAAGTAGAAGGCATAAGCATATCGAGCTTTACATTTAAGACCAGATGGTCATCGCTGCTAGCTGATACAAGTTCAATATCATTAGCTACCTTACCCTCATTAAGGCCATTCTCGGCTAAATAAGAGAGCTCCATTGCATCTTGCATGGACTGGGCTAAAGCCACATCCTTGGCCAAAGCACCAACTTCATTCTCATCGCTATAACCAATTTCACTCTTGATAGCATCTCCTGTAGCTGTAGATACCTCACCCTTAGTAGCCTCACTACTTACAGGAGAGCTCTTAAGCTTAGATTCCTCAAGAGTAGCTTGATTATCCTTAGTAGCCTTGCGACGAGTAGTAGCCTTTTTAACTTTGCCCTTACCAGTGCTAGCCTCAGATGCTGCGGCTACTGCAACAGCTGCAGTATCTGCGGCAGCGGTAGTATCAGCGGTTGCTGTAGCATCGGCTGCATCGGCAGTGTTGGCTGCCTTCTTTTTCGCAGGGCTCTTAGAGCGCTTAGGGCTATCGCTTGGGGCAGAGGAGCTGGCAGCGGCAGGAGCAAGCTCTACCAGAGCTGGCTCTTGTAGGGCCTGCTCTTGGAGAGCTGCCTCTTTTTGAGCTTTGGCTTTGGCTCTTGAGCTAGTCTTTTTGGTGGTGGTTTTAGCCTGAGTAGTTTTAGGAGTAGTAGCCTTTTTAGTGCCTGCTTTTACTTTTTTGGAGGCAGAGCTACTAGTCTTGGTACTCTTAGAGGCAGTATCTTGGGACTCATTATCCTCCTTGGCCTCAGTATTTGCCTCTGTGGCTTTAGCTATCTTTTGAGAGCTCAATGAACGCTCTAGCAAGCTTTGACCTAATGTTTTGGCATTTTGCTCTTGTTGTTTTGCCTTTTTATTGTTGCTTTCGCTAATTAAAGAACCTATGCCTCTGCCTAAACCTGCCATAAAGATGCTCCCAACCTTAACGCCAATTAAAAAATTACAGGAAATTATTAAGCTATGTATTACTGTTGCACACCATTAGCAGCTAAAAAATCTTTTTCTAAGATTTCACTTGCTAAAGCTAAATATGCTTTGGAACCAGCTGATGCCTTATCATAGTACATAGCTGGTTTACCATAACTAGGAGCCTCTGCCAGACGCACATTACGAGGAATAATAGTTTTATAAACATAATCACCAAAGCTATTTTCTAGATCTTTGGACACATCAGAGGAAAGACGATTTCTATTGTCGTACATAGTACGCAAAATGCCTTCAATCCTGATGCTAGGATTAACCTCACGACCCAATTTATCGATAGTGTCAAATAATAAGGTTAAGCCCTCTAATGCAAAATACTCACACTGCAATGGCACTAATATACTCTGAGCGGCGCACATGGCATTGATGGTTAAGTAGTTTAAAGATGGTGGACAATCAATAAAGATATAGTCGTAATTGTCTTGAATTGGCTCTAGAGCATTCTTTAGACGCACCTCACGCATTAAGAAATCTCTTAACTTAAACTCAGCTGTACCTAATTCATCATCAGCAGGAATAAGGTGATAAGCTCCAGAAGTATCAGTAACCAAGGCTGAAATTGCGTCTACACCATCAATTAAAATATGACGGATTGAGGTCTCAACATTATATTTGCTCACCCCTGAGGCCATAGTAGCATTACCCTGTGGATCAGCATCAATAACTAAAACCCTCTTATGCATTGCAGCCAAAGAGGCAGCCAAGTTGACGCAGGTTGTAGTCTTACCTACTCCACCTTTTTGATTTGCAATAGCAATGATTCTAGCCATAAGAGCAGTTCCTCTGTGTGTACAAGAGCAAAATTAGTAAGGTCTTTAAAATTAGATTTAAATGCGCTTTAAAATAACAGCCTGTCGTTTAGCATCCAGGGTAGGTACTTTTAAATCTTCAATACGTTCTATTGTAACAGTTAAAGGAATGTCTTGAATTTCGTTGTCATCAAGATTAGCTTTCATAGCAACAAAACGGCCATCATCCTTTAATAAAGGTAAGCACCATCCTACCATGCGCTCAATAGGAGCAAAGGCACGACTAACAATGACATCAAAAGGCTCATGCTCAATCTCTTCGCAGCGCTTATTAATCAACTCTACGTTATTAAGTTTTAACTTAGTTACTACTTGACGAACAAAAGATAACTTCTTGCCTACTGAGTCAATTAAAGTAAATTGCAAGTTAGGATTTAATATGGCTAACACTACACCAGGAAAGCCAGCACCAGTGCCTACATCAGCAATAGTCTTTACCTTGCCCACACTATTAATCACAGGAGATACTACTGCACTATCTAAGATATGTAATACTACCATTTGATCAACGCTCTTAATGGCAGTTAAGTTTAAAGCAGCATTCCAAGTGTTTAACATCTCAATTACGCAAGTTAGCTGATCTAGTTGCTCATCACTAACTTCTATAGAGGTCTGCAAAAATAAGCTTTTGATCTGAGCTCTACAGTCATCAAAAGAAAAAGGAGCAATCTTATTTGCCATAATAGAATCTCATGCTTAAAAGAATAACGAGCTTTGCACTAAAAAGCGCATTCTAACAATTATAAGGTTTTTTCCTTAAATCTATGGACATATTTTTCTTTAATCATCAAAGATAAGGAAAAATTTTAGATAGCATTTTTGGTCACAGATTTTTGCAAGTTACCTTAAAGATAGCTATAGCACTAGCGACTACATTCGCAACGCAGGACAAATCTTAGAAGCTATAACTGACTTTGCGACTTTACAACCAGGCGACATGGTGTTGATGGGCCCCCACATATGCCACACTTTAGTGCTGAATGTACTTGCAATATTAAAGATGAGGTTAAACTTGACGAATTATTTGATAAAGTCAATCAAGCACTAGGCAACAGTGGATAGTTTCCTTTAGGAGGCATTCGCTCTCGAGCAATCTTTTTAGATACCTATCAAATGGCCGATGGCGCTCATGATTACGCCTTTGTCCATATGACCTTAAAAATTGGCGCAGGTCGTGATATGGAAACGAACAAGCAAACAGGTAAAATGCTCTTTGAGATTATCACCAAGCATTTTGCTCCCCTCCAAAAAAAGATTATTGGCGCTTTCTTTTGTCATGGAAGAGCTAGACCCAGTGCTTAACTTTAAGAAAAACAATTTACCTGCCTTTTTAAAGCAGCAAAAATAAGAAAGCTCACTAATAACAGCTAAAAGGCACTTGCTTATGGTGCTAAGCAAGTGTCCTTTAAAGCAAGACTTAATCCTTGCATGGACAATTTACAAAAATAAGGGGAAACATAATATGCCTAAAGCTTTTGAAGGTGAACCACATAATTTTTTTATCTCTTTACTAGGATCATTAGTTGCTTTTGGGCCTATGTCAATCGATATGTATCTTCCTGCTTTGCCTAGCATTGCAGCCGATTTAAACGCCACTCCAGCTCAAATGCAGCATTCACTATCAGCCTTCTTTTTTGGCTTCTGTATTTCGATGCTGCTCTACGGCCCAATCTCTGATGTGATTGGTCGTCGTAAATTATTAATCTTTGGCTTGATGGTTTTTGTTATTTCGTCATTTTTCTTGGCTTTTGCCCCTAATGCTGAGCTTTTTATTTTCTTGCGCTTTATGCAAGCCTTTGGCTCATCAGCAGCTATTGTTATGGCCCGAGCAATTGCTCGTGATGCTTATCATCCTAAATCGCTACCAAGAGTAATGTCGCTTATTACTTTAGTTACCATGATAGCTCCACTAGTAGCTCCAATTTTAGGTGGTTATATTTTGTTCTTTGCTTCATGGCGAGCTATTTTCTTTTCTTTAACTATTATTGGTTTTATCGCTTTTTGTTTAATTATTTTCTTACTCCCAGAAACAGTTAAAGAAACTGAGCCTGATAATGGACTTATTATCAACTCCTTTAAAAGCTATATAACCCTATTAAAATCCCCATCATCTATGGGCATTATTGGAGTATTTGCTTTTTCTTTTGGAGCAATGTTTGCCTTTATTGCAGGCTCTCCATTTGTATACATTGAATACTTTGGCGTAGCAAAACAACATTATGGTTATCTCTTCTTCCTTAATGCTTTAGGCATGATCTTAATGCTCTTATTAAACATAAGGCTGCTCAAGAAGTTTTCACTAAGACAAATTTTGTTTTTCCAAACCAGTTTTCAACTTGCCTCAGGCATAGGTTTATTTATCTTTAATAATAGTAATTTAGTAACCCTAGTAATATTTGTGGTGCTCTTTATTTCCATGACCAACGCTTTGGGAGCTAACTCACTGTCTTTACTCTTAGAGCAAAGAGGCAACATGGCTGGCAGCGCATCTTCGCTAGCTATTTCTTCACAATTTGCCCTAGGCTGCTTGTCATCATATTTAGTGTCTTTATTACAAGATGACACTCCTTATGCCATGACATTGATTATGTTTCTTTTTGCATTGATTTCCTTTTTACATCAATTCCTAATTTCTAAAACATCATCTGACAGTGAGCAAACTAAATAGGAGCTTCTATGCTAGTGAAAGTTTCCGAAAACTCGTTTACAGCCCAACCAAAAATTAAAAAGGATAATGTTAGCCTTAAGCTAGCTCATAGTTGTAAACCAACTTTTGGAAACTTTCACTAGAGGCTTGGTGCCTAAACTTTTGTAACAATTGGTTTAATGTTAGTTTTGGGCAAAAGCTCTGATAAATTACAAGAGCGTAAATTCCACACCATTATTCCTTAAATCATCGCTATATCTGGTTGGGTAATGTGCGCCATTATGGCCTCATCTATGTATCTGCTTTATTAATCAATCTCGTCCAAGAGCAATTCCATAATGAGATTATGGTCTTAACCAACTAATAAACGCCCGCCCTTAAACTTCATTAAATTAAGAATAATTTGATGACTAAAAGTACCAAGTTTAAGGAGCGGGCCTTGTAATTTATAAAGCAACAAACACCGTATAAATAGCTTTAAAAAGCCAAAATTTTGCGCTACTGCACAAAGTAAAATTTAGCTACTAAAAATGCGAAATATAAGCAAAACCACTAATCTCAAGATAAGCTAAATAAGCTATGCTTATACCATACATGGTTATAAATTGATTGATTTATCTCTATCATAATGATTTTTTATTGAAGTTTAGTTAGAAGATGGCAATTAGAAATATTGATGTTACAAAAGATAACCTGACCTTTGGCAAGCTCAATGATGTCAGTTATCGCTCTTTCTCTCATATGGCATCCTTTTATGGACGCTTTATGGAGCCCCATCGTCATGAGGGCTATTTTCAGCTCCACTATATTGACTATGGCTATATCAACTTAAATCTTGATGATTCAGTAAACTTAACTCCTAAGGTTCCTTTACTGGTTTTAACTCCACCATCTGCTCCCCACTCTTTCTTTAGTACCAATGAAACCACTGGTCATGTTCTGACGGTAAGAGAAAGTCTCATTATCCCTATTATAGAAAAGCTCTATCACTCCAACCCTAATATCATTTTGAATAAAGCTGTTTTCTTATCCTTTTCAGAAAATAGTGAAATTAAAAAGAATTTAGATCGCTTTTTTAGCATTATTCAAAGCTCAATTGAGAATGTTGATACAGATCAGGACTTAGTATTAGGCCATATTACTCAAGCTATGTTTTCATATATCTTATGTAAGCAAGAGTTTAAAGATAGCCTTAATACCACTCCTACTGTCAGTGGAGACCTTACTATTTTCCAAAACTTTGTTAAGTTAATTGAGGATAACTACTACAAGCAGCTTTCTATTCCAGACTATGCCAAACTCTTATCCGTTACAGAGTCTAAGCTTAAAGATATGTGCAGACGCTTCTCTTCTTTACCTCCAAAACGCATGATCTTTGAGCGCATTTTATTAGAAGCTAAGCGCCGCTTAGTCTATTCAGACAAAAGTATCAATCAAATTGCTAATGATTTAGGCTTTGCAGACCCATCTTACTTTGCTCGCTTCTTTGTTCGTAGTGTTGGACAAACCCCATCACAGTGGCGTAAGCGCAGTAAAAATGTCCACAATCTTTACCAAGATATCCATCATATGAGCTCAGTTTAGCTAAGCCTTGCACTATCAGGCGCTTAAGATTACCATCTTAAGCGCCTTTATTTTTTGCAAGACCTCACGCCAGCCGCCGCAGCAGCAGATGCAGCTGCAACTACAACCGCTACAGCACCTACGCAATTACCCACCTACCCAACTACAGCCAGCAGCATACAGTGCAGCGCCCTCTACAGTACCAACACTACCAACCCTAATACAGGTATAGGTACTTCAAAGTGCCTGAGATGCTCTTTAATGCAAGGTATTAATTCCACCTAAAAGTACCAGTACAACCACTTAAAGTCACTATTGCAATTGCTAAATGGTTAATCCAGAGATTGAGAAGTACTTAGCTAAGTACGTACGTGGCTCTAACTGTATGTACTTTGAGGAGCGTATTAAGATCTTTAAGCTCATGTGGGATGCTATTGGCTATGAGTTTGGTGGCCGTCATGAACTCTATGAGATCAACTACACTGGCTCTCAAGATCTTTTTGTTTTTTTAAAGACAAAAAAAGCGCCCAGTTTCTTACTTTGAAGCGGGCGCTTTTTTCATAGATTATGTATTTAGCAATCTGTAATTAGCGATCTGCTAATGGCACACGATTGAGTAAGCTTAATTTCTTAAGGTGAACTAGCAAAATAGAAATAGCAGCTGGAGTTACACCAGAAATACGAGATGCCATACCTAAAGTTTCAGGTTGGAACTCATTGAGCTTTTGAGCAACCTCATTAGATAAAGCTGAAATAGTACGATAATCAAAATTGGTAGGCAGTAAAGTCTTTTCATTAAGCTCACGCTTTTTGATTTCATCTAACTCATGCTCTAAATAGCCTTGGTAGCGTACTTGAATTTCCACTTGCTCCTCAGCTTGTGGCAAGGTAGCAATTAAATCAAGATTAGCAGCTTGTAATAAAGGCTTTAGACGTGACTCTGGACGGCGTAAGATTTCCTCTAAAGTCTGCTCTTTAGATAAAGGAGTATTTAAGATGGCACTTACACCTTTACCCATTGGTGAACTTGGCTTTACTAGAGTTTCACGTAAACGAGCTTTTTCTTGCTCAATCTGAGTTTGCTTCTCTTCAAAGATGCGATAGCGCTCATCATCAATAATGCCTAAATCACGAGCAGTAGGAGTGAGGCGTAAATCGGCATTATCCTCACGTAAGATCAAGCGATATTCAGCACGAGAGGTAAACATACGATATGGTTCACGGGTACCTAAGGTGCATAAGTCATCCATCATTACGCCCATATAGGCAGTATTACGGGATGGGAACCAAGACTCTTTACCCTGGACAAATAAACCAGCATTGATACCAGCTAATAGACCTTGAGCAGCAGCCTCTTCATAACCAGTAGTACCATTAATTTGGCCAGCTAAGAATAAGCCTTGAATTTTCTTAGACTGCATGGTTACTGATAGCTCACGTGGATCGTAGAAATCGTACTCAATGGCATAACCAGGGCGAGCAATTACTACATTTTCAAAGCCTTCAATAGAGCGAATAAATTTCTCTTGGATATCGTAAGGTAGTGAAGTGGAAATACCATTTGGATAAACCAAATTAGAAGTTAAACCCTCTGGCTCAACAAAGATTTGGTGAGCACTGCGATCAGGATAACGAACAATCTTATCTTCAATAGAAGGGCAATAGCGAGGTCCTGTAGACTTAATAACGCCTGAGTATAAAGGACTACGGTCTAAACCAGAGCGAATAATGTCATGGGTACGCTCATTAGTATGAGTGATATGACAGCATACTTGCTCAGGAAGTACTGAGTTATCATCAATAAAGGAGAATACAGGCAAAGGATGCTCTGGCTCTTGGCGCTGCATCTTTGAGTAATCAATAGTGTCACTTACTAAACGAGCAGGAGTACCAGTTTTTAATCTGCCTTGCTTTAAACCAAGCTCTTTTAAGTTTTCAGCTAAAGCAATAGAGGCAGGATCGCCAGCACGACCACCTTGATAATGGTTTAAACCAATATGAATTAAACCATTTAAGAAAGTACCAGCACAGATAACAACAGCTTTACTGTAAAAACAAATATCAGCTGCAGTATTAACACCACATAAGGTATTACCGTCAAAGAGTAATTGGGTACAAGGCTGTTGGAAAAGAGTTAAATTTTTGTAGCCAGCGAGGGTTTTACGCATCACCTCTTTGTACAAATGACGATCAGTTTGAGCACGGGTAGCACGAACAGCAGGGCCCTTGGATGAGTTTAAGGTTCTAAACTGAATACCAGCACGATCGATAGCTTGAGGGCAAATACCACCCATAGCATCGATTTCACGTAATAAATGACCTTTGCCAATGCCACCAAAAGCAGGGTTACATGACATTTCGCCAACAGTTTCAAGATTGTGAGTTAATAATAAGGTTTTACAGCCCATACGAGCAGCAGCACCTGCTGCCTCAATGCCAGCATGGCCAGCACCCACAACAATTACATCAAACTCTCTTAATGACATGTTAACCTCGCCTCAAAGGAGCATAAACTAAAACTAAATAAGACCACTTAGGCTCAAGCAGTTTGTTTTGCAATTAATATAGACAGCCATAAATTAACCACCGCTCCTTATGCATAAGTGAGTAAAGTATCCCACAGCTTAGGGCAGTTTTTAATTTATGGCTTCTATGTTCAAAAGAATCCCACAACTAACAGTGCAAAATTAAAGAACTAACAAGCGTCCAAGCGGGCTGTATTTTACAGCAAAAGATTAAAAAAATGCCTTTTTGCAAAGCTTTTTCCGTAAACTTTTGCAAAAATTTCACTAACAGCATTTTTTAAAGGTCTGATTCAGCTCCTATTAACTAAATTGAGAGCTAATAATCATTAATGCTCTAAAACCCCCTAAAAGGCCCCCTAAATGAACGACTAAGCAATTAAGGTATCATTACTACCTAAAAGTACACTAGCGCTCTAAAAACGCATCCTAGAGGCCTTATTTGCGCAAAATAAAGATAGCCCCTCTCGCCATCCCTAAAAGTCCCCAAAATTTGCCCCCTAATTTATCCCACAACCTCACGGCCAAAATCGCCGCCGCCCGCAGCGCCCGCCCAGCCCGCCGCCGCACATCTTTTTTGATCTTCACTTTTAAAGTTCAAAATTCACACTAAGAGCAAATTCAAAAAAAAAAACATTTTTTTATCTTTAAGTTAATAGCCAAAACTTAAAGTTTCTAACCAACTTCTTTAGAAAATTTCCCTTAGCAAAAAATATGGCTTTTTAGTGGGAAACTAAAACTTATGACCTCTTAAGTAGTGATCAAAAACTTTAACCTTACGTTTAACTAAGATTAAGCAAGATCAATCTTGAGCTTCTGCTTTTGGGTGAGTAACCAACGTAAGGCTCTTGACTGAGAAAGATCGATCTTGGGCTTTTGCCTCTGGGTGAGTAAACAACGTAAGGTTCTTGATTAAGAAAGATCGATCTTGGGCTTTTGCCTTTCGGGTGAGTAAACAACGTAAGGTTCTTGATTAAGAAAGATCGATCTTGGGTTATTGCCTTTCGGGTGAGTAAACAAAGTGAGGTTCTTGACTGAGAAAGATCGATCTTGGGCTTTTGCTTTTTTGGGCGAGTAAACAAAAAGTGGATCCTCGTTTAGTGAGATCGGAGATGTCGGATCTTGGGAGTGCGTGAAATGTAGTGAGCCATGCTGTGCATGGCAGAAGGAACTTTGGAGTCACTATTAGATAACTTAAATATAAGTAATATTATAGGTTAATAGATCTCTTCTTCTTTATAAGGGGCAAAGTTGTGGGTTAGTGCTTAAAACGGCATAAATAAGCCATTCTTGCTTGTGGGTTACTTGTGGGATTTCTGTGGGGAAATCGCCACTTTCCAACAGTCTAAAAACTATACATTTCAGATCCCACAATGATCCCACAACAATCCCACAAGCATCCCACAGGCTAATTTTGTATCTAGTTTCCATTTTTTCGCTAAATTTCCAGGTTGTGGGAAACTAATTTTTTGCTTTGAAGGTGTGAGCTCGAGCCCTCAATTTGGGAGGGGAAGATCAAACAGGCTGATAAGAGTATGGGCTTATTGTAAGTTGGAAGTTTTAAGAACTGATTAAGGGGCGGCAAATAAGGCATTAAATTGTGGGTTAAATGGTGGGTTAGTTAATTGGGCGTGGTTGTAGAGGATGATGGTTATAAAAAAAATACCCTAGAACTACGAAGTAGTTCTAGGGTATCCAATAATTCTTTTAAGCCCAATAAGCCTTATCAATAAAGCTTAATTGGTTATAAATTGAGTGCAAATTAAACGCGCTTCTTGAACTCATTGGTGCGGGTATCAATTTCGATACGGTCGCCAATGTTTACGAACTCTGGAACGCTTAACTCGTAACCAGTGCCTGCTAAACGAGCTGGCTTGGTAACCTTACCAGAGGTGTCGCCACGAACAGCTGGCTCAGTGTACTCAACTTCACGAACGATGGTGATTGGTAACTCAACAGAGATAGCCTTGCCATTGTAGAAGGTTACTTGGCAAACATCTTCCATGCCGTCTACTAAGTAGTTTAAAACGTCACCTAAGTTGTCTTTCTCAACGTCATACTGGTTGTACTCTTCATCCATGAATACATAGAGAGGATCGTTGAAGTAAGAGTAGGTGCAGTCCTTGCGCTCAAGAATTACGTCATCAATGCGATCATCAGCACGGAAAACAGTCTCGGTGCCAGCCTCAGAAAGAAGGTTCTTAAGCTTCATCTTAACAACAGCAGCGTTACGGCCAGACTTGTTGTACTCAGTCTTCTGAACAACCATTGGATTGCCGTTGAGCATGATCACATTACCGGCACGAATTTCTTGTGCAATCTTCATGAAATAAGCTTCCTATTTAAGAATGTATTAGTCCGTTGCTTGCTGACAGCTACCTTGAGCTTATCTCCCAAGGAGCACTTCCATTGATCAGGAGGTGCTTAACCTCATGATGGTGATATTTGTCTTTACTAAAATTTAAGATAAAGACATCAAATCTTTAAGTCATCAGAGCAAATTACAAAATGACAATCTTAAATTATACTCCAATTTTAAAAGAAAATCCAAAAGGCTATATAAAAATCCTAGGCTAAATATGGCTTTAATAAGCCGTTTTTAGTGGGCAATGTTAAATTATTACAGCTTAGTGTGAATAAATTGGTTAAGACTCTCGGTTAGGTCTGTTTGATCGCATAAATAACAAGCAAAGTTATAGTAGATAGGCTTACATAACTGCTCAAACTCATCTAGGTTAAAGTCTTTAGCAAAATGATCTTGGCTGTTATAGTCCATCATAGTTTGGTAAATCACTTTGCATGCTTTACTAATAGTTGCTTTGTCTATTTCTAAATAAGGACAGCTGTGATGATTTTCAATAATTTGAGGGATGTCATTAAGACAAATATGCTCCATACGCTGTAAAAAAGACTGTAGTTTGGTCAAATGAGCATTTTCGTCTTGAGGATAAATGTGCCACAAAAATGGATGGCCAGTATGCATAGCTCTAACTATAGAGTCCTCGCCTCTTACTAAATTAAAGTCACTCTTTAACAAGATTTCATCGTAGCGCTCATGAGACACCATAGGACTTACGTTGATACTGAGCTTATCGTTAAGCTTAGTGGTCTCATTTAGCTTAAAAGAGAGTTTAGTAATACTCTCAAGATTCTCTAGTGCTAAGCCTTCAAAGACTAACATTTCGTTAGTGCATGCGCTGTGGCTACAAACCTTAATCAGGTCAGCAATGATAGGATTGTGATAGCCAAATAAGGAGAAAGTTCTAGTGCTGTGAGGGGATAGTAACTGCTCTTTTAGCTTTTGTAAGTTAAGCTTACATTGATCTTTGAAGGTACGATCAACATTCAAGCCGCCTGTTTTACTAGTAAAGCCAGGGAAGAAGTAATAAACATTTAAGTTATCGACAAAAGAAGTAAGACCATGGCAGCTCTCAACCCAGTCCTCAGCACTTAAGTACTCAAGATTAATAATAATAGTGCCATTTTGATTTTGGGCTTGATGTAGGCTTTGGGTAGTAACAGGGTCAAAGCGACAATTAAAAGCGCTAATAACTACTTGAGAGGCTTGATAAGTAGTTAATGGTTGCTCCCAATTTTCAATAGTTAAATGGTCATTGTTTAGGTCTTGCTCATTAAGCAGAGTGTTAAGTACAGTTAGGTTATTACAAAATAGTCTTACACTATAATCTTGAAAACTT
Source organism: Anaerobiospirillum sp. NML120448 (assembly GCF_023050945.1). Lineage (GTDB taxonomy): Bacteria > Pseudomonadota > Gammaproteobacteria > Enterobacterales > Succinivibrionaceae > Anaerobiospirillum. The sequence continues at coordinate 138,229 of NZ_JALKIM010000001.1, forward strand.
AAATTACGGGCAAGATGAAGGCAAACACCTGCATCACCATAGTTATCAATTACATCACAAAAGATATCAAGACTAATCATAGTTGTACCTTAACTGTCAGATCTTATAAGAAAAAAAGCTCGTTTTGCGACTTTATTAAATTATTTTAATAAATCGTTTATTAATTATGATTTATGTTTATCAGCATGACTGAAAAATCGTTAAAAGCAAAATTGCAAGCAAAATAATTTGCTCTTTAGTATTAAAATTAATATCAATGACGTGGTAATATTGAAAAATTTTTGCATGTCATTAAGGGCTTGCCTTTGGCGTAAGAGTAACAGTTGTTCTTGGGTTTTGCTTCTAAAAACTCGCTAATTTATCCAATTTTTTAAAACAACGTATATGAAACAAGGAGATATACCAACTCCTTGGCTTTGTCTCGCTCTTATTTTGCATTATGACTTTAAATTTTTAGTTCTTAGTCTTTTCAGGGGGCTACAAGGTGATTCGATACATCGTAAAGCGTGATGGCCGCAAAGTGGCCTTCAATAGTAACAAGATTGCTAATGCTATCAAAAAGTCAATGGTATCAGTCCATCCAGATGATGAGCTTGATGCTGAGCAGCTTAAGTTGGTTGATCAGCTAACAGCTGAAGTTGTTGCTGAGATTGAAGATAGTGATGTATCTGCTCCTACTGTAGAAAATACCCAGGACGTTATTGAGCGTGTTTTAATCAAGCATAATCTCTCTGATGTAGCTAAGAATTTCATTTTATACCGTCAGCAACGTACTAATGTTCGTACCTATAACGCAGAACTTACTAAGATTTATCGTGATTTAACCTCCAAATCCTCTGCTGATATGGACTTAAAGCGCGAAAATGCCAATATTGATGCTAATGCACCAATGGGCTTAATGTTGCGTTTTGGCTCTGAGGGCTCAAAAGATTTTGTTAAGCGCTATGTTTTAAAGCCAGAGCACTCTATTGCCCATTCCAATGGCTCTATTCATATTCATGATTTAGATTTCTATTTGCTAACTATCAATTGTTGCCAAATTGATTTAACTGATCTCTTTAGACGTGGTTTCTCTACAGGTCACGGCTTCTTACGTGAGCCACAATCTATTCAGTCAGCAGCTGCTTTATCTTGTATTGCCATTCAGTCTAACCAAAACGACATGCATGGTGGCCAGTCCATTCCTATGTTCGAGTATGATTTGGCCCCATATGTAGTAAAGTCTTATAACAAGCACTTACGCCAAGTTATTAAGATTGTGTTACGCAATGATGATATTGACCTTGATGACCTTAAGGCTGCTATTGAGCAAATCTATAAAGACAATGGCACAGCTTTAGCCGATCACACCCAAGAGCAAATTGCTGTATTAGTAAAGGAAATCTTACGCTCTAAGTTTGAGGGTGATGAGTTAGAGGACAATTTAAGCTATACCATGTCTGAGGCTCTCAAGCTTACCAATCGTGAAACTTATCAGGCCATGGAGGCTGTAATTCACAACTTAAACTCCATGCAAAGCCGTGCTGGTGCTCAAGTACCTTTCTCCTCCATTAACTATGGTACTGGTACTACAGCAGAGCAACGTATGATTATGAAGAACGTGCTCTTGGCTACTGACGCTGGTTTAGGTAGTGGTGAAACTCCTATCTTCCCTGTACAAATTTTCAAGGTTAAAGATGGCGTTAACACTAAAGAAGGCGATCCAAATTATGATTTATTCCGCTTAGCTTGTAAGGTAAGTGCTAAGCGCTTATTCCCTAATTTCTCCTTCTTAGATGCCCCTTATAATAAGCAGTACTATGTTGAAGGTCACCCAGAAACAGAAGTTGCTGTTATGGGTTGTCGTACTCGTGTCTTTGGCAATGACTACGATAAGACTAAACAAGTTATTCCAGGCCGTGGTAACTTATCTTTTACTACCATCAATTTACCTCGCTTAGCTATTGAGGCTCATGGCTCTATTTCTAAGTTCTACGAGTCTTTAGATCGTATGGTAAATATGGTCTTTGAACAGTTGTTAGATCGCTTTGAGATTATTGCCGATAAGCATGTCTATAACTATCCTTTCTTAATGGGACAGGGTATTTGGATTGACTCTTATCGCCTCCACTGGGATGACAAGATTCGTGATGTAATTAAGAACGGTTCTTTATCTGTGGGCTTCATTGGTCTTGCTGAAACTTTAGTAGCTTTAGTAGGCCAGCATCATGGTGAAAGCCAAAGCGCATTAGAGCTTGGCTTAAACATTATTCGCCATATGCGTGAGCTAACCGATAAGCAAACTCAAAAGACTGGCTTAAACTTCTCCTTATTCTCAACTCCTGCTGAGGGCTTATCTGGCCGCTTTGTGAATATTGATAAGAAGATCTATGGCATTATTCCTGGAGTTACTGATAGAAGCTATTACACCAATAGTTTCCACGTTCCTGTTTATTACAATATTAGTGCCGCTGATAAGATTCGTATTGAAGGTAAATTCCACGAATTATGTAACGCAGGTGCCATTTCCTATGTTGAAATGGATGGCGACTTAAACAAGAACATTGATGCTTTTGAGCGTGTAGTTCTTTATATGCGTGATTGTGGCGTTGGCTATGGCTCAATTAACCACCCTGTAGATCGTTGCCCTGTTTGTGGCTACGTAGGTGTAATTAATGATGTATGTCCTAAGTGCGGGCGTAAAGATGGTGAAGGTGTCACCATTGAGCGCTTAAGCAAGTTGGGTGTTGACTGCATCTGCCGTGGTTAATATTTAATAGTTTTTATTTAATTTTTCTCAAGCCTAAATTAGGAGACATTTAATGGTAACTAGAGTTCATGCTCGTAATGGTATTGTTGGTGAGGGTGTTAAGTTTGAGCGTATCCGTCGTGTGACTGGTTATTTGGTAGGCTCTTTAGATCGCTTCAATAATGCCAAGCAAGCTGAGGAAAAGGATCGTGTTAAGCACTTGCATGTCTCTGGCTCTTAATTAGATATTTGAAATCTTTGCACAAAAGGCCCTTTAATTACATTAAAGGGCCTTTTGTTTTGAAATAAGTTCGTTTTTGCTTTTTTTGGTCGTTTTGCAGTGAAAAAACTTAATTAAGATAGATTAATATTACTAAAGTATGTTTTTTAAATAAGTTTTGTGAGTGATTTTGAGGAGCTGCTATATGGATCAGGATTTAAAGGCATTAGAAAACACTACCTTGAAAATTGCAGGTGTAGTTACTGAGTCTATTGTTGATGGTCCAGGAATACGCTATACCATTTTTACTCAAGGTTGCCCTTTCCATTGCAAAGGATGCCATAACCCACAATCCCAGCCTTTAAAGGGTGGCATGGATGTTAAGCTTAAGATCTTTTATGATGAGATTAAGCAAAACCCACTGGTAACTGGTGTAACCTTCTCTGGAGGTGAGCCTTTTATTCAGGCAGGTGCATTAAGCCTATTGGCTAAGGTATTAAAAAGAGAAGGCTATTCAGTTTGGTCTTACTCTGGTTATACTTATGACAAATTAGAGCGTGATGATAAATTCCGCTCTTTGCTAGAGCAAATTGATGTCTTAGTTGATGGTCCATATGTTCAGTCCAAGCACTCTATGGATATTGATTTTAGAGGCTCTACCAATCAAAGAATTATCGATGTACCTAAGTCTTTAGCCCAAGATAAAGTAGTGTTGGCAGAAGGCTTTGTTTAGTGCAAAGTTTTAAGGTTAAACTTAATATTAAGGGGCTTATGCCCCTTTATTTTTTTTGATTAAAGTAAATTACTAACAAGTTCCATTAAACTGAATGTGTTCACCTAAAACTTTTTAGGATAATACGCTCTTAATATTTTACATGCTGAAATCTTGGCAAAGATTAAGCTAATTTTTTAGAGACAAAGTATGCAAAAGACTAAGTCAAAGCTATTGTGCCGATCTTGTGATTTAGTGGTACAACTGCCTCCTTATAAAAAAGGATATAGCTGCATCTGTCCCCAATGTAAGTCATCCTTGCGCTCAGCTAATAAAGTCTCTTTGGAGAATTTAGCTATTGTCTCAATTGCCTCAGTAATTATGCTGTTTACCTCATTGACTTTGCCTTTTATGAGTATTTCATCATATGGCATTAGTCAGTCGATGTCATTGACAACAATTGTTACTATTTTGCGTCGTGATTGGTCTTTATTGATGTACTTGTGCATTCTATTTACCTTTTTATGTCCATTAGTAATGCACCTGATAGTTATTGGCATAGTATTTTTTAAACTGACTGTTACCAGACGAATAGCCAACATTTATTCTTTTTGTCACCTGTTTTGTATGGTGGATGTATTTATCTTAGGTGTAATTGTAAGTTTGGTTAAGCTGGTAGCTTTGGCGAATGTAGATTTTCACTCAGGATTTTATTCGGCAATTTTATTTGCCATGCTCATGGTATGGTGCTATTCAAAAGGAAGCCCGTATACCATTTGGAATCTTCTCCAAAGACATGATACCGAGCTTAAATACGCTCATATAGGCATGAGAGGCATTGATCAGGGCCTGATTATGTGCCGACACTGCGGTATGGTCTATAAACGTAAAAAAAGAGCCTTAAGCAAGGATAGCAATCAGCAATATACAGACAGCTATCTCTATCAAGGAGCAGTGCATTGTCCAAGGTGTAATCATGCCAATGATTACAGAGCTATTAGTTGTTATCAAAAGACTATTGCTCTACTTTTGTCGGCTGTAATTATTTATGTCCCAAGTAATATTTACCCTATTATGGTAACTGAATACTTAGGTACAGCAGTAGGCTCAAACATCATTGATGGTGTGATTTCTTTGTGGGGCATGAACTCTTACTTTGTTGCTATGGTGATCTTTATCGCCAGTATTTGTATCCCCATGCTCAAAATCCTTTGTATTTTATGGCTAATGTATGCATCTAAATACGGTTTTAAGCGCAATCCTAGTAAGTACAATAAGCTTTACCGTATTGTTTTATTCATTGGTCGCTGGTCAATGATTGATGTTTTCGTGGTCATTATTATGTCCACAGTAGTAAGAATGTCAGGCTTATTAACTATTAGTCCTGGTATAGCTATTGTCTTTTTTAGCTTTACTGTGTTGCTTACCATGTTAGCAGCAGAAGAATATGATGAGCGACTGTTGTGGGATCATGCTTTATCCACCCGCTCTCATACCCTATTAGATGAAGAGGGGCGAGTAATTAATGACGACAAAGACTCAGATGCTATATTAAATCCTAATGCTAAAGAGTTATTGGTTAAAAACTATGAAAGGCTCAAAGGCTCAGTAGCCAAGCAAGATTCAGAACACCCAACTGAAGAGTAATCGTATGAACACACCGCAAAAAAATATAGTTACCAATGCTGTTGCCCAAGAGGTTGCAAGTGGTACTACTGCTTTAGAACGCAAACCAACTAAGTTTTCTTTAATTTGGGTTGTTCCTTTAATTGCCTTAATGCTAACAGGATTATTAATTTGGAATAGTACCTTTAATAATGGCCCTGTGATTCATATTACCTTGCCTAGTGCCGAGGGTATTGAAGAGGGTAAAACCTTAATTAAAACAAGATCGGTAACTGTTGGTGTGGTTAATGATGTTGTTTTATCCCCTGACTATCGCAATATCGTTCTAACTGTACAGATGGATAAAAATACCGAAGATCTACTAAGAGCAGATACTAGATTTTGGGTAGTAAAACCTCGTATTGAAAGTGCTGGTATTTCTGGTTTGGATACCTTACTTTCGGGATCTTATATTCAACTTAGTATGGGCACCTCAGATGCTTATGCTAGTGACTTTGTGGCCCTTGATGAACCTCCTATTAGACAAAATAATGAGGAGGGTCTTATGATTTCTTTATATGCTAATGACTCACGTAAGTTAAGCAATGGCGATATTGTTTCTTTTAGAGGTTTTAATGTCGGTGCTATTACTGAGACCCGCTTAGATATTGCCAATCAGCAAATTCATTATCGTGCTTTTATTAGAGAGCCTTACGATAAGCTAGTTAATCTTAATACCAAGTTTTGGATTAGCTCTGGTTTTGAGTTTGATATTACTACCTCAGGCGCTTCTTTACGTACTGAATCTATAGATAACCTAGTAGTAGGTGGCATTACTTTTGACAACTTTATTGATAATAGCGAGATCAAAGGTTCTGTGCCTGATAATACTACCTTTAGGTTGTTTACTCGTCGTGATGATGCTCGTGTCAGTGCTCTTGAGGGCTCCTTACTTTACGTAGTGATGTTAGAGGACTCTATTCATAATATTAGACCTGGCTCTATTGTAGTATATAGAGGCGTTAAAGTAGGTGAGGTGGTAAAAGCTCCTTGGTTTGAAGATGGCTCTCAGGTCTTTTCCTCTAAAGCACTGCCAGTATTAATTGCTATTGATAGTAACAAAGTAAATAAAGAGGAAATCTCTAGCATTTTAGATGGTTACTTGAAGACCTCTAGCCTCTGTGCCCGAGTAGGATCTGCAAATTTAGTATTGAATAACAATCAAATTGATTTAACTGTAGACCCTAATAACAAGTGCATTGCCTCTCGTGATATTTTCAAAATTAAAGGCACTAAGACTGTCAATGGCATGCTAACTTACAATAGCTATAATGTTATTCCTTTAATTCCTATGCAATCATTAAGCGCCCAACTAGACGCTTTTATGGCTAAGATGAATGAGTTTGACGTGGCTGGTCTATCCACAGAGCTACAAAATAGCTTACGTGCTTTTAGCGCTGCTATGAACTCCTTTACTAGCTCTAATAATGCTGTAGAGCGCACTCAGGTTATTTCTAAGTTAGCTGATGCCTTTGAGAATTTTAATAACTCTGTCAAAGGCTATGGCCCTGAAACAGAGCTTTATAAGACCTTACATCAAAACTTAAAGAACATAGAGCAAATTCTTCAAGATCTATCGCCTGCCATCAGTGAAGTAGGCCAAAGTCCTAAATCCATTATTTTTGGAAGCCAAGAAGATCCAATTCCACGCTCTCCAAAAGGAAAATAGAACATTACAATTAATGTAGAGCCTTCTAATCTGTAGCCCACAGGCATGGCTATCGATGCTATTGTGGATATCGCAGCTATCGCAGCTATCAATGCCTGTGGCGCTATTGTTGGGCAGTAGTTGATGAATTTATAGAAAAACTGGAGCCAATATGGGAATGCTTAAGCCTTATATTTTGTTGGGATTGCTTGCTTGTTCCTCATTAAGCGTAACTAGCTGCTCTATGGGGGCGGGCGAGGTTAACTTTGATCGCTATTCCTTAACCTTAGACATTGATCCTAAGACTTATTTATATGAAGCCAAGGTCGATTTATCTTTAGCTCCTGCTTTAGATCAGGGCGGTGTAGTACTGCAAATGAGCGACGTTACCTTACGTCCTGCCAAGAACTATCGTTATAGTGCTGACTTAGATAAAGAGCTGCGTTTACTCTTGGTAGATGAGCTATTAAATGCTGATTTGGGTAAAAGCATTCAGTCTTTAAAAACAGAAGTTTATGTTTCACAGTTTCAAGGAACAATTGATGGTTTAGCTTTGGTTGCTTTCTCTGTGAAGTTAAGTGATATCAAAAGCGGTAAAACAATCTTGCTAAAAGATTATGCAGCACAAACTAATATCCCTCAGGATGGTTATGATGCACTAGTATCTGAGCTCAAGAATAGCTATTTGCAACAAGTAAGAGCTTTTATAAGCGACTTTAAGGCCTTTAAAGCCAAAAAATAGTATAAGTTTCTTCCTTTTTGAGCTCCTAAAATGCGCCTCATTAAAAAAATGAAGGCGCATTTTACTATCTAAAAGTACACTACATTAAACTAAAATATAG
>NZ_JALKIM010000002.1 GCF_023050945.1 Anaerobiospirillum sp. NML120448
AAATAAATTTAATGCGCCATATCTTGTCAAACATAATGCCTAACAAGATATAACGTAAAAGTACCATAGACTCGGCACAGATACGCCCAGAGCGAGGGGCTTGGTAAACACCCCAAGGTGGTTGAGACCTAAATCTCTCTGTGTCGTAATTGTCTCTGCTCAACTAAAACCGAAGTTTCAAGCTCCATCCTGAAAATGAGCTAGGCTCATTTTAGGATGGAGTAGTTGACTAATATTTTGGCCATGAAGGGAAAAATAATAAGGCAGTTAAGTGTGTGCTCTAGGGAGCAATGCCCGAGCGAGCAACACTGTATGAGCGTAAATCTAGTGTGAACTGTACTATTGCAGAATATAGGCTCATCAAAATATTAACTAAATTCCCATTTAACTTTAAGAGAAATTAATATGGGCAACACATTATTTTAAACGATCTATGTTAGTAATTAATCGAATTTAACATTAAATTTGTGCTTTTAAGTGCCTTTTAGGGTGAGAGAAGGCTGCGATTCTGATAAAATACAGCATCTTAATATTGTTAGTTGCCTTTTATTCAGGATTTTTTCAATGGATATTTTACGTGGCTCTTCGGCTTTATCCGATTATAAGCTTGATAAACTCGTATTGGCATTGCGTCAAGCACAAGTTGAGGTAGGTGGCATTAGCACTGCTTATGTTCACTTGATCGATTGTAAAGAGACTTTGACTGATAGCCAAAAAGAGGTCTTAGGAAAGATCTTAACCTATGGTCCAGTTGATAGTGCTCATGAGGATCAAGGTGAACTTTTCTTAGTTGTTCCACGTATCGGCACTATTTCTCCTTGGGCTACCAAGGCAACCGATATTGCTCATAACTGTGGTTTAACCCAGATTCACCGTATTGAGCGTGGTATTGCTTACTATATTAAGCCAGTATCAGGTTCTTCCTTTACACAACAAGAGCGTCAAACTATTGCTGCTTTAATCCATGATCGCATGGTACAAGTAGTTTTAAATTCTTTTGATGACGCTATTCGTTTATTTAGCGAGCAAAGCCCTGCTCCATTCAAGCAAATCCCTCTTAGTGAAGGTGGTAAAGAGGCCTTACAAAAGGCTAATGTTGAGTTAGGTTTAGCTTTAAACTCTGAGGAAATGGACTACTTATTAGAGTCCTTCAAGAGTTTAGGCCGTGACCCTAGCGACATTGAACTTTATATGTTTGCTCAAATGAACTCTGAGCACTGCCGTCACAAGGTATTTAATGCCAAGTGGGAAATTGATGGCGTTGAGAAAGATAAGTCATTATTTGGCATGGTGCGCAACACTTTTGAGAGCACCCCAGACTATGTATTATCTGCCTACCGTGATAATGCTGCGGTAATGGAAGGCTCTAAGGCTGGTCGTTTCTTTGCTGATAGCGTAACTCGTGAGTGGACATTCCACGAAGAGGATATGCCTATTTTAATGAAGGTAGAGACCCACAACCACCCAACTGCTATTTCTCCATTCCCTGGTGCTGCTACTGGCTCTGGTGGTGAAATTCGTGATGAGGGTGCTACTGGTGTTGGTTCTAAGCCAAAAGCTGGTTTATGTGGTTTTAGCGTATCTAACCTTAAGATCCCTGGCTATTTACAGCCTTGGGAGCACGACTTTGGTAAGCCAAGCCGTATCGCTTCTGCCTTAGACATTATGATTGAAGGCCCATTAGGTGCTGCTTCTTTCAATAATGAGTTCGGTCGTCCAAATTTATGTGGTTATTTCCGTACTTATGAAGAGCAAGTTTCAAGCTTCAACGGTACTGAAATTCGTGGTTACCACAAGCCAATTATGTTAGCTGGCGGTTGGGGTAATATCCGTCGTGAGCACATTCAAAAGGATCACATCAATCCAGGTGCAAAGCTCATCGTTTTAGGTGGCCCTGCAATGGATATTGGTTTAGGTGGTGGTGCTGCCTCTTCCATGAACTCTGGCCAGTCCTCAGAGGAATTAGATTTTGCCTCTGTACAGCGTGGCAATCCAGAAATGCAACGTCGTTGCCAAGAAGTTATTGATGCTTGCTGGCAGTTAGGCGCTGATAATCCAATTATGTTCATCCATGACGTTGGTGCTGGTGGCTTATCTAATGCTATGCCAGAGTTAGTATCCGACGGTGGTGTAGGTGGCCGTTTTGAGTTACGTGCTATTCCTAATGATGAGCCAGGCATGTCCCCATTACAGATTTGGTGTAATGAGTCTCAAGAGCGTTATGTATTAGCTGTTGACGAGGACAAGTTCCCAGTATTTGAGGCTTTCTGTAAGCGTGAGCGTGCTCAATATGCTGTAATTGGTGTAGCTACAGAGGAGCGCCGTGTAGTATTACATGATGATCACTTTGATAACTGCCCAATCGATTTACCTTTAGATATTCTCTTAGGTAAGCCACCACGTATGTTCAAGAAAGTTGAACATGCAACTCATAATAGCCCTGAGTTTAATGATCAAGGTATTAATGAGACTGAGGCAGCTGAGCGTGTCTTAGCTTTACCAACTGTTGCTGAAAAGACCTTCTTAATTACTATTGGTGACCGCTCTGTTACTGGCTTAGTAGCTCGTGATCAGATGGTTGGCCCTTGGCAGGTTCCTGTAGCTGACGTAGCTGTAACTGCCGCTTCTTATGATAGCTTCAATGGTGAAGCTGCTGCTATGGGTGAGCGTACCCCTGTAGCCTTACTTGATCATAAGGCTTCTGTACGTTTAGCTGTAGGTGAGGCTATTACCAATATTGCTGCTGCTTATATCGGCGATCTCAATCGTGTTAAGCTTTCTGCTAACTGGATGGCTGCAAATGGTCACCCAGGTGAGGATGCTGGCTTATTTGATGCCGTAGAGACTTTAGGCATGGAGTTATGCCCAGAGCTAGGCTTAACTGTTCCAGTTGGTAAGGACTCTATGTCCATGAAGACCTCTTGGGATGAGAATGGTCAAGCTCGCACCGTAGTTGCTCCTATGTCCTTAATTATTTCCTCATTTGCTCGTGCTGAGGATGTACGTAAGACTTTAACTCCACAATTACGTACTGATAAGGGCGAGACTAGCTTAATCTATATTGATTTAGGTGAGCGTCAAGGCCGTTTAGGTGGTTCTGCTTTAGCTCAAGTTTATCGCCAATTAGGTAATACCTGCGCTAACTTAGATCACCCAAGCCGTCTCAAGGGCTTATTCGACGCAGTTCAGTTCTTAAACAAGTCTGATTTAATTCTTGCCTACCACGATATCTCTGATGGTGGTTTATTCACTACTATTGCTGAGATGGCTTTTGCTGGTCACACTGGTGTTCAGGTAGCTTTAGATCAATTAGCTTCTAATAATTTAGCTGCTTTATTTGCCGAAGAATTAGGTGCTGTAATCCAAGTTAAGAGCGAGGACAAGGAGAAGGTATTAAATATCCTCTCAGGTCACGGCTTAGCTAATATTAGCTATGTAATTGGTTCTTTACGTAGCGATGATCGCATTGTCTTTACTCGTGATGGCAAGGATGTAATTAACAACACTCGCACTCACTTTAGAACTATTTGGGCTACTACTACTTACCACATGCAAGCTTTACGTGATAATCCTGTATGTGCTAAGGAAGAATTTGAAGACAAGGCTGACGAGAAGGATCCAGGTTTAACCTATAAGTTAAGCTTTGATAATGAGGAAAATGTAGCCGCTCCATTTATCAATGTAGGTAGCGCTCCAAAGGTAGCTATCTTACGTGAGCAGGGTGTTAACTCTCAAGCTGAAATGGCTCACGCCTTTACTCGTGCAGGCTTCAAGGCTATTGACGTTCATATGTCTCAAATCCTTGATGGTTCTGTAAGCTTAAAGGACTTCATGGGCTTTGCAGCTTGCGGCGGCTTCTCTTATGGTGACGTATTAGGCGCTGGCGAGGGCTGGGCAAAGTCTATTCTCTTTAATGATCAGGCTAAGAGCGAGTTTGCTCAATTCTTTGATCGTAAGGATACCTTTGCTTTAGGTGTATGTAATGGTTGCCAGATGATGTCAACTTTACGTGACTTAATCCCTGGTGCTTCCTTATGGCCACGTTTTGTTACTAACAAGTCTGAGCGCTTCGAGGCTCGTTTTGTTCAGGTTGAGGTTCAAAAGAGCCCATCTATCTTCTACCAAGGTATGGAAGGTTCTTTAATGCCTATCGTGGTTTCCCATGGTGAGGGTCGTGCTGAGTTTAAGTCTGATGAGCACTTACAATCATTAGAGAATGCTAACTTAGTAGCTCTACGTTATGTTGACCACTATGGTAAGGTAGCAACTCGTTACCCATTAAATCCAAATGGCTCTCCAAATGGTATTACCTCTGTAACTACTCAAGACGGTCGCTTCACTATTATGATGCCTCACCCAGAGCGTGTAGTTCGTACCATTGCTAACTCTTACCACCCAGATGATATGGGTGAGTTTAGCCCATGGATGCGCCTCTTTGCTAACGCTCGTCGTTACATTGGCTAATAGCTAAAATTTTTTCGTAAGTCATATTATTTAAGGGCCTTAAGATCACGATCTTAAGGCCTTTTTTTGTGGAACATACCCAAAGTAGATGGCATAATAAGATCTATATGGACAAAAAAAGTTTAAGCTAAGCTCTCTAGAAAATATGTTTGGCAAACTACATAAGAGTAGGTAAGATCTTTTCAATAACCTGCTAATGTTTCATCTTCAAAAGATTTATTGGGCATTTATATGAGTCAGTCTCAAGAAAATGATTATGCTTTATTACAAGAGGTAGTAAATAACACTACCTCCGCTATCATTGTAGTCAGTGAGACTGGTGTTATTGTTAAGGCCAATCAGTCTGCTTTAAATTTGTTAGGTGAAGAGACTTTACAAGGTCGTCGCTGGGTTGAGGTGATCTCAAAAGTTTTTAGGCCACGCAACGATGATGGTCATGAGATTTCTACTCGTGATGGCAAAAGACTGCAAGTAACAACAGTGTCTTTGAGCTCTGGTCAATTAATTCAAATGAATGATTTGACTGAGACCCGTTTGCTTCAAGATAAGCTCTCTCATATGGAGCGTTTATCTTCTTTAGGCCGTATGGCTGCCAGCCTAGCCCATCAAATTAGAACTCCACTTTCTGCTGCCATGCTCTATGCAGCTAATTTAGGTAATGCTAATTTACAGCCCATGGCCAGAAAGAGATTCCAAGAAAAATTGGTATCACGCCTTGAGGCCTTAGAGGCTCAAGTAAGTGACATTTTAATGTTTGCTCGTTCTAATGAGCAGACTGTTGCTCTTATTGATGCATCTCAATTAGTAGAACAAGCTTGCAACAATGTTACGGCTGTACTTACCAAAGGTGGTGCACAAATGGCAACCCAAATAGACGAAGGGCCAATGTCTATTATGGGAAATGCTACTGCTTTAACAGGAGCTCTTAGTAATTTAATTGCTAATGCAGTTGAAGCGGGTGCTAAGAGAATTATCTTAAAATTAACCCGTACTAAAGAGGCCGTGGTTTTTAGCGTGGCTAATGATGGCCCTAGAATTCCTGATGAACTCAAAGAAAAAATTTTTGAGCCTTTTTATACCTCAAAAAGTTCTGGTACAGGACTAGGTTTAGCTGTGGTGAGCGCTGTTACTAAAGTACACCAAGGCGTGCTATCTTTAGATGAATGGAATGAAACTTTTGCTACCGTCTTTAATATTGCTATTCCTTTATTTGAATCAGACCAGGTGGTGGCAAATAGCGCCCCAGAAAATTCTGTATCAAATAATGGTGAATTGGCAGCTAATAACAGCCAAGCATCCAGCGCTAATCAAGATGCTCAAGACATGAACAGCCCAAGCGCCAATGGCGCAAGCGTGAATGAGCCAAGCATCAATGGGGCAAGCGTGAATGAGCCAAGCATCAATGGGGCAAGCGTGAATGAGCCTAGCATCAATGAGCAGCAAATTTCTATGCTACGTGGTGCTCAAGATAAAATGGGCCTAGCTGCTCAAGATGAGCATCATAGCCATATTATTGGTATTGGAACTATTGAGGGCACTAAAAGCATACGAGTTGTTAATGCTGATAGCGACACCGATATTGAGAATAGTAAATTAGGATCGCTATCTGAGGATATAGCCATGCAGCAACAGGCTGCTGCTATTTTTAATCAAAACCATTATGCTAATGAGAATATAATATCTGAGGATAAGTCTTTACAAAGCGGCGCAAGTTTTGCTCATTCCTCTGCATTTAGTCATAATGACAACTTGTCGACACCATCTTTTGGTTCTTTACCTCCTACTGCCGAAGGTATTTCCAAGCAGGCTGCTAATGAGGCTAATAATGCCACATCACAGGCTTTTGCTGCTTATGCTCGCAAACATCAGCAACAATTTGCAGCGCAAAAAGCTGCTTTAGAGCAGACCAAAACAGATAGTCTTAATGATGGTTTTACCCATGTTGAGATCGATGTTCCGCATCGTCACAAGATTAATTAGCTAATATTTTTTTGTCAGAACTACGAGTATTGAAAATGTATCAAAGTCAAATCTTAGTTGTAGATGATGATAGCCAATTACGAGAGGCTATTGTTGATACCCTCATGATTACAGGCTATGCTTGTATTGAGGCTAGCAATGGAGATGAGGCTCTATCTATATTGCTAAAACGCAATGTTGATATGGTAATTTCTGACATTCAAATGGATGGCATGGATGGACATACCTTATTGCGCTCCATTCGTGATAAGTACCCTCAAATGCCTGTCTTGCTGATGACTGCTTATGCCAACATTGATGGCGCAGTTAAGGCCATGCGTGACGGTGCTATTGACTACTTGGCTAAGCCATTTGCCCCAGAGGTATTGTTAAACCAAGTATCACGTTATGTGCCTGTTAAACGTATCACCAAAAGAGAGCCTATTTGGGAAGATCCAAGTACTGGTGAGCTGTTACAACTAGCCGCCAAAGCTGCTGCCTCTGATGTTACTGTTATGATTACAGGCCCTTCTGGATCTGGTAAGGAAGTATTATCACGCTATGTGCATGATAATTCCCCTCGTGCCTCTGGTCCTTTTGTAGCCATTAACTGTGCTGCTATTCCTGATACCATGCTTGAGTCTACCCTCTTTGGTTATGAAAAGGGAGCTTTTACTGGAGCTGTACAGGCCTGTCCTGGTAAGTTTGAACAAGCTCAAGGTGGTACCATATTATTAGATGAAATCACTGAGATGGACTTAAACTTACAGTCCAAGCTGTTACGTGTACTTCAGGAAAAAGAAGTAGAGCGTCTAGGTGGTCGTAAAACTATTGCCTTAGATGTACGTGTATTAGCTACTTCTAATCGTGATTTAAAACAGGCAGTTGCAGAAAATAAATTTAGAGAAGATCTCTATTACCGTTTAAATGTCTTCCCATTACGTTGGAAGCCATTATGCCAGCGTATTGGCGATGTCTTGCCTTTAGCTCGCTTCTTCTTACAGCGTCATGCCAGTGAAAATTCCCGTGCTATTCCTGAGTTATCTAAAGAGGCTATTGCCCGTTTAGAGAGTTACTCCTGGCCAGGTAATGTGCGTGAGCTTGAGAATGTTATGCAGCGTGCTTTAATCATTTGCAATGGCAATGTGATTGAGGCTAGTGATTTAATTTTAGACGAGGCTCTTAGCAGTGCTCAGCAACAGGCTATGAGTGGTATTGCCCCAGTCTTAGCCCAAGAGCAAGTCCAGTCTAATCCAAACAATATGTACTATACTGCCATGCCACAAGGCACCATGGCCAACGCCATGCCACCAGGAGCAGCCATGACAGCAGGAGCTGCCATGCCGCAGGGCGCTATGCCTAATAATATGGGCGGCGGTGCTGTAGCTAATAATAGTGCTATTAGTAGCCAGCCTTTTAATACCTTTATCCCAAATATTCAAGGATTTGGTCAGGGCAACAATACTTTCATCCCTAGTGCTTTTAGCCAAAACAATATGATGGGAGCTGCTAATCAAGCCAGCGTTGCTCCTAATGAAGCTCCATCTGGACAAGCTCCAGTAGATGCTAATACAGCAAGTGCCGATCAAGAGTCACCAATGGACTTTGTCCGTAATCAAAAGATTCCAAGTTCTTTAGGTGGTGAGCTCAAGCAACAAGAATATCAGGCTATTTTAGAGGCCTTGGTAGATTGTAGGGGTAATCGTCAGGCAGTAGCAGATAAGCTAGGTATTAGTCCGCGTACGCTACGCTATAAAATTGCTCGCATGCGTGAAGAGGGCATGGTTATTCCAAGCTAATGAAAAAAAAGCTCTGATAGAACTATCAGAGCTTTTTTTTGACCTCCAAGCGCTAAGCGCAGGACGCAAAGCGCTCCGCTCTCTGCGCTGGGCCCTTGGCCCTTGGCCCTTAGGTGCTAGCTAAGGGCTATGGTGTGCAGGGCATTATGTGCAAAAAAGGTAGTGGCATTATTAGCTGTCAGTTACCGCTTGGAGCTCTTTAGCATTAGATATATTCTCCTTGTCAGTACCCTCTGCCTTGGTTGTAGCTGATGTTTCCAGTTTAGATGCACTATCATCAGTGGTGATAGGGTCTGACTCTAAAGGATGGTGAATGTCGATGCGAGGATCAGTCTCGTTGCGACTCTTTTGTAAAAAAGCATCCTGTTTAATCTTATTTTCATCATAAAGCTCATGTAATTTGTCTTTATAGAAAGTAATGGTAAAGACAGTACCTTCATTGAGCTTACTAGAAATACGAATTTTGCCATGGTGATAGAGGACAACACGCTTAACAATGGATAGACCCAGACCTGTACCACCTGTTTGGCGCGAATGCGACTTATCAACACGGTAGAAGCGCTCAAAAATACGAGATTGCTCCTGAGGGGCAATACCAATACCGTTATCAGATACAGTTATCAAGTATTTGTTATTGGTAGAGTGTAGTGAAATAGTGACTTTACCTTGCTCTTTGTTATAGCGAATGGCATTGTCTACTAAATTATAAATGAGCTCATAAATGTAGCGATTTACCGCCACAAAGCAGATATCATCACCTTGAATACGAAGTTTTACCTGACGCTCTTGAGCTTTTTCCTGTAAGTTCTCAAATACCTCATGGCAAATAGTCTTAACAGATAATTCTTCCATAATGGCTATCTGGCCTTCATCTAAATGAGAGAGGAAGATAATATCTTCAATTAAGGTCTTAAGACGTGAACTTTGCTTATGGATACGAGAGGCAAAGTGCTTAATGTCATCACTCTGTACAAAGCCATTAGCCATCATCTCAGAGTAGCCAATAATAGATTGTAGTGGTGTTTTAAGCTCATGAGATACGTTAGCAGTAAACTCTTGGCGTATCTGTTCGGCACGATTCTTTTCAGTAACGTCAAATATAATTAAGACATAGCCTAAACAAGTACCATTGTCGTTAATCTTACCAAAGCGAATCTCAAACTCACGACCGTCTTTTTCTACAGTTTTGGTCTGCTTAGGCTCGGTTGATGCTAGATCCATCATTTCTTGAATGAAATCGGAGTTATCAATAGCTTTATAGCTTTGATTAATGCAGTTTTCTTTAGTTACTCCAAAAATCTTACGGGCGATCTTATTGATAGAAACAATATTACCTTTAGCATTTAACAACACTAAGCCGTCAGACATGCTTTTAGTAATAGTTTGAAATTCGTTACTTCTTAAACGCAGTTCTTGGAATTGCTCATCAATCTTATGTTGTTGCATGCCAATACGCCATAAGAAAGGTTGCAATTCGACATAGGTGTTATTTTCTGGCTCTGATAAAGAGCGAATATCATTAATGTTAACTTTATTGATAGGTTCAATAATAGAGCGCGATAAGAGGGTAGCTACGTAATAGCAACCAATAGTGAGTAATACCATCATTACTATTAAGAAAATAGTAAATTTTTGGGTATAAAGATATAAGGAATCACTAGTAAAGGATAGGCGCAGTACTTGTCCTGAATTTAACTTAATAGCGTGATAAAAAGTTTGCTTTTGCAGAGTATCAGAAAAGCGTCTGGTACTAGATTGACCAGCTAAGAGGGCTCTTTCTACTTCTTCTCTATTAAGGTGATTATCTAGGTGCTTAGCATCAACCTCACTATCGTATAAGATAGAACCATCAGGATTAATAATGGTAATTCTTACCCAATCGTAAGTGGCATCTTCTAAAAAGTCAGGGCCATGCTTATTAATAGCACTAGAGATAATAGTTCCAAAGTTCTCAAGATGTTTGATTTCATCTTGAGTCTTTAAAAACTGATGAATCAAAACAGCGGCAACAGATAAAATAATTAGTAAACCCACTGATAACTTTAAAAAGGCATGAAATATCTTTTTGCGCACAATAAAGACCTTTAATAAAAAAGGCCTAAGCACCACAGTGATTTTAAAGAGTGTTCTATGCAGCGTTGACTCTCAAAATCATTATAGCTTAGGCCTTATTAGTTAATACTATTAACAAGTATTTAGTATTCGAGCTTATAACCTACGCCACGTACGGTTTTAATAAGATTAGCAGCGTCGCCTAATTTAGAGCGTAAAGTTCTAATATGAACATCCACGGTACGATTTTCGCCATCGTAATCGTGACCCCAAATTAAATCTAAAATTTGCTCACGGCTATAAACACGGCCTTGGTGTTTTAATAATAAAGCTAAGAGCTCATACTCTTTGTAAGTGAGCTCAATAATACGATCACCATCTTTAACCACATGGCTGCCTTCGTCTAAGGTTAAAGTACCTGCTACTAAGTTCTTTGGCTCTTCTTTTTTGTAGCGACGTAATACAGCTTTGACACGAGCGACCATTTCCATCATAGAGAAAGGCTTAGCTAAGTAGTCATCAGCACCTAAATCAAGAGCCTGAATTTTTTCGATTTCAGCACTACGTGCTGTTGCCATAATAACTGGTAAATCACTAGTTTTAGCTTGTCTTTTAATAAGTTTTAAAAGCTCTACGCCATCATAATCAGGCAACATAACGTCAAGCATGATTAAAGAAGGCTTTTGATTTTCTAAGGCCTTAAGAAAGCTTTGACCATCAGCAAATCCTTGAGCCTCAAATCCCATAGAATTTAAGGTATAAAGCACAATTTCACGGATGCTATTGTCATCTTCTACATAAAAAATCATAAAAAACCTCAAAATGCTTGTAACAAAAGCAAGAAGCTCAACAGTTTCGTCTAATCATACATTGATAAGCTAGCTGCTTTTAATGTGGCGATTATCTTATTAAATTTGGATTAAGACCAATCAAGAAGTAATGTTAAATGTATGTTAAATACCAAATTTGAGCAACATAAATATGTTAAGTATAAATTTACAGGCACAAAAAAGCCCAAATATTGTTCAATATTTGGGCTTTTTTTAAAAGTTTAGCTTATAAAGCTATGAATCTTACTTGGCCTCAACAGCAGGGGCAGCTGGAGCTACAGTAGTCTCAGCAGCTGGAATCTCTTCTACCTGAGCCTCAGCTGGAACAGCTGGCTCTACAGGAGCCTGAGCAGACTCTGGTAAGTCAGCTACAGCAGGGCCGTGCTTCTCAGTTGCCTCTAAAGTCATTGGCTTTACAGCCTCAGCAGGTGCAGCCTCAACAGCAGGTGCGGCTACAGGCTCTGGGGCGGCAGCAACAGCTGGAGCTGCTACTGGAGCAGGAGCAGCCTTAGGAGCTGGGCCAACTGGAGTTGGCACTGGAGCTGGTAAAGGCTTAGCAAAAGGGGCCTTTACTGGCTTGTGGAACTCCTCTGGAGCTGGAGCATGAGCTGGACGAGTCATAGGACGCATATCAGGCTGAGCAGCTGGAGCCTCAACTACAGGGCTCATTACTGGAGCCTTAATGTCTACTGGAATAACTTGTACTGGCTGAACAGGAATCATCTGTACGGCCTGGAACTTACCTGGAGCTACCTCAATGTATTGGATAGAGCTCTCGCCAACAGGGATGTACTGTAATTGTACTGGAGCTGGCTTCTTAATTGGCTTTGGTAACTTAACAGGTTGTACTGGCTTAATTACAGCTGGAACATCAAATCCTACTGGAGCCTGGTAGCTGTGCATTGGTCTTGATACAGGCTCAAAACCCTGTACAGATGGACGATCTTCAACTAAAGAGTCAAAACCTGAAACGCTAGGTACGTCCTCAACAATTGGCTTAAAGCCGCTTACGCTTGGAGTATCTTCAACTAAGTGGCCTTTAACTGGCTTAGCTGGAGCTGGTGCAGGTGCTGCAACAGGCTCAACAGGGCCTGCAGCTGGCTCCTCAGCAGCTGGTGGGCAAACAACTGCTTCTTGAGTCTCTTGAGCTGCAAAAGCTTCTACAGCCTGATCATCAGCGGTTTCTGGGGCCTCAGCTAAAACTTCCTGCTCAAGCTTTGGTGCAATGTCACCCTCAGCAATAGGCTCTACTACAGCTTGCTCAAGCTTTGGCTCGATTTGAACTTGCTCTACAACCTCAGTCTCAACTACCTCTACAACCTCAGCAGGAGCGGCTTGCTCAGCTGGAGCGACCTCAACAGGGGCAGCTTGCTCAGCTGGAGCGGCCTCAGCAGGGGCAGTTTCTTCAGCTGGAACTGGCTCAGCAGGAGCTGCTTGCTCAGTAGGAGCGGCCTCAACAGGGACAGCTTCCTCGGCTTGTGCAGCCTCAACAGGAGCGGCTTCCTCGGCTGGAGCAGCCTCAGCAGGGGCAACTTCCTCGGCTGGAGCGGCCTCAACAGGGGCAGCTTGCTCAGCTGGAGCGGCCTCGGCAGGAGCAACTTCCTCGGATGGAGCGGCCTCAGCAGGGGCAGCTTGCTCAGCTGGAGCGGCCTCAGCAGGGGCAGCTTGCTCAGCTGGAGCGGCCTCGGCAGGGGCAGCTTGCTCAGCTGGAACAGCCTCAGCAGGGGCAGCCTCTACGGCCTCAAGAACGTCACCCTTTACGTTGGTTACAACCTCTGGGATGGTATCAATAGTGTCTTGAGCGGCTTGCTCTGCGCTCTTTTGTACGTGGTATTCGATAGGTAATAAGGTCTTAACCTTATCTGGGTCTAAACCTTGGTTATTTAAGAATAAGTTTAAGGTCTCTAAACCTAAGCTCTCAATGTAACGCTCATAGATTGGTAAGGCCTTTTCACGGAAGAGGGCAATCTGCTCTGGAGTTAAGGAAGTAATCTTAACGCCTCTTTCCTCTAAGGTCTTTAAGTAGAGCTTTTTAAACTCAGTAGAAAGGTTGAGACGCCATGCCATGGTCTCTTTTAAGCTTTGGTTAAATGCTTCCTTTTGATCATCAGATAACTTCTGATAGCTCTCATCGTTAGCAATCCAAACTTGGGTATCGTAAATACCATTCCATAAGGTTAAGAATGGTTGCTCTTTGTAAAGCTTATTAGTGATAAAGGAGGCTACATTGCTCTCTTGACCTTGAATCTCATTATTTTGAAGAGCGCGATTTACTTCGCTAAAGTCCATCTTAACTGCTTGAGCACCTAAGGCTTCAAAAGTAGTTAATGCACCCTCAAATGGAGGAACACGGAACTTAATGCCTTCAAGATCTTCAGGAGAGGTGATCTCACGAACATTGTTGGAGATTTGACGGGCACCGGCAGAGTACATGGTTAAAAGGTCAATGCCGTGAGGTTGTAACCAAGAGCCTAAAATTTCGTTAACATTTTGATCTTGAACAAAATAGTTAATTTGGTCGTCGTTTTCAAATAAGAAAGGTAACCAGAAAGTACCAAAACGCTGGTCAAGATTGTATAAATCGGTGGCAGAGCAGATCTGAATATCAATAGTGCCATCCTTTAACATATCAATAGCACGGGATTGATCGCCGCTGCTTAGACCATTGTTAGGATAGATTTGAACGCCGATTTGCTGCTCTGAATTTGCCTCTACTAACTCCTTAAACTTAAAGGCAGTTAAATCAGCAATTGAGCCAGCGGAGCGGGCGTGGGAGAGTCTTAAAGTTACAGCATAATCTGGCTGAGACGCGCTGGAAACAATAGTAGCAACGCCAGTGAGAACAATACAGATACCAAAAGCGGTAACGAATTGAGCATTTTGTGAAGAAACGATATTCTTTAACATCAGACCCATCCTAATCTATGTAAGCGTCAAATCAAATAAGACTAGCAACTAGTGCTTAATCTTTAAATAAAAAAACCGTGGCCTGTTAAGGCTCTGAGTAAATAAAGGATTACTCGACCTAAATGTGTTTTAAAACCAACTAAACTACAATTATTTGCTGGTAAATATACTTCCTAAATCAGCTAACCAAATACAGCTAAAATTTCTTATTAAGAGCACGTTTTAAGTACATGAATTGATACTTTCAGCGGTATATAGAAAGTGCGCATTAGGAAGGAGATTCTTATGCTTGATATCTTGTTAAGGTAAATTTTGTGTAAAACACGTTACCGCTCCACAAGATGACATTGTATTAATAATAGCATTACCTAGGCTTATTAGTCAGGAACAATCTAAAAAGAAATTTGATCCAGTTCACAAAATAGCTAATCACAGTAACTTAGTGATTAGAATGGGGTTGGCAACTTGAATCTTGGCTCAAAATCGCTCATTAAAATAAGCTGAAAATTATTTGCGGATCTTTTTATAAGGGGTTGGTTTTATCACTGTCAGGACATTGTTCTCAATCTTATATTGATTGATGTTAGAGCTGTCAATAATGATGCTTCTAGGGACTCCAAAACGGTTATCTTCATTGGAACCTACTTTTGATAATGTTATTAATAAATTAATACTAAAAAAGCTCAATATTAGTGTATCCATAACTAAATAGTTGAGCTTGTTTTCAGGACCTGCGTAAAGAATGGTGTCTATCAGGTGAATGATAGCTAAAAACAATGGCATCAACAGCCAGCCACGCTTATCAACATCATGTAATCTTCTAATAGTAGCAACTACTAAAATCCACATACCATAAAGAATGATGACACATAGGGAAACGGTGTTGACATCACAGACAACAGAGGTCAAGAACAAACAAGAAGAGCAAAACAACCAGAACACTACAAATTGCCAAAACTCTGAGCGGCTAGCTCTATTTTTATAGTTAAAGGCATTATAAAAAGTGCAACTGGTAATAGCATCATATAAGTACATAGCAACGATCCTTAGCACATAGTTAGCAAGATAGATTAGAAAACTAAAGGCAAGTTCAGTAGCTGCTGGCTAAAAGTTACCAATTACTAAAGCCAAACAACCAACCAATTAACCAGCCAATAGTGTTTTGATAAAAGTGTTGTTTGGAAGTGTATTACTAGAAGTTGGTAAGATTGATTTAAAAGGCACTCTAAGGACAAAAAATAACTATCAAGCGCACTAAGAATGGCTTATATATGGGGGTGTAAAAATACGAGCGACTGGCAGTTGGGATTTATTATTGGCAATTTAAGTAAAAAGTTATCCAGCCTTCAACAAAGTCCTAATAAATGTACTAGATTAGGCTAAACTTGGTAGGATAAAACCTAAGTATCAGGCGCAAGGATGGCGGCTATTGATGGTAGTAGCTAGCCTTAAGCTTATGTCAGTAGATATTATTATAAAAGTTAGAATATAGTGTCATGTTATATTTTGAAAACATGATGCATTAAGGGCTAATATTTTTAAGAAAACATGACAATATAGGTATGATACAATGTCGTAGTTTGTTTAACAGAGATTACAAATCATGGGCCGTAAATCTTCAGGAAAAGACACTGTCTACATTAATGAGCGTAAGCAAAAAAATGGCGAAATTTATGTAATGGAAATTACTAAAAGATGGGATCCTGTAAAGAAAAACATGGTTTATGTTTCATCAAGATTACTGGGAAAAAAGGCATCTCCAGATTCTGAACTTGTCAAAACAAGAAGCAAGGCTCAGCCTCATAAACAAAAAGCACTAGTTAATGAGAGCATCAAGGACACGGCTCCTGCTGCTCTTAATCCTACTGTTGATGAAGCCTCAAATAAGATTGAGGTATCCAATATCGGTACTGATGCAACCCATCATAGTGCTATGGATCTTTTACTCTTTGCTGAGAAGCAAGCTGGTCTCAAAGAAGATATTGAGAGTGTGGTTGCAGATATTTCCATTGCTGACAAGATAAGATCTTTAGGCTTATTTGTTAATTTAAACAATGGCCAATCATTCACTGGAATTTATCATGATCAATTACACCATGATTACCCATATACTGACGGCATGACTGAGGCTGTATACAATGATCTTTTTGAAAATTTGGGTCATGACCACAGTTCTATGCATAGCTTTTTTGCAGCAAGGGTAAGTCGCTATGTTAACGACCATCCAGGAGAAACTATCTTTGTGGCCTACGATGCAACTATTGTCCCTACAGAATCAGACAATCTTAATGCAATAGGGTCTCTGTGCCATGAGGACTCTTGTGGCAATGCTAAAAAGGTGATAGCTCTTTATACTTTAGATAATCATCCTTTAGCTTTATTTAACGTTCCAACTAATATTAGCGATGAAAGCTTTGCCCAATATGCAACTGAGTACTTAAGAAGTCTAGAGGTTGCTGATTACTTATTGGTAAGTGCTAATGGCTTTATGAAAAAGTCTAATCTTGTTCAATATGATCAAGATGGCGTTAATTACCTAGGACGTATCAGTAATTCACTTAGCTTATTTAAGGAATACTTCCCAGAAGATCCGTATGAGTTTGAACTAGATCCTAAGTGCTGTTGTGAGTGTGACCCTGCTGTGTCGTGTAAAAAAATACAACTTAGCAATGAGTCTTTGCTTAAGACTTTTGGGGGAGATAATGAGGAAATTAACAAGAGCATTCTTTGTAGACCTCATTACCTATATATCTTTTCTGAGCGTAATAGGAATCAGGAAAACTTCCAAAAAATTTCTCTTGAGGCCAAATCAATCCTCAAACTGTGCAATGATGATAGCTTGTTAACTGCAGATCAGGTTAAATTTAGAGAGAAATATCTTGTTTTGACTGAAAATGGTCAATGGGATATTAATTCTCGAGCAATAGCACAATATAGCAGGGAATTTTGCTGCTTTGTTTTATTGTCAAATATAGATCTAACTATTGATCAAGCTTTACAGCTACATCGTAAGAGCAATGGTGTTGTATGTTTTTATAATGAAAACAAACAGCATACAGCTGATGCTAATACTCAAGTGCAAGATGAAAGCCGCTATACGGCTCGATTATTTGTCCAATTTTATGCACTTTCAATCAGAGAGTCTTTGCTCAGATTAATTAGGGAGTGTCAAGAAAAACTCTCTGAGTGTATTGCTGCCAATGAGAATGTTCCTGGCCAAAAAACTATCGTTAAAGAGCATAAGCATTTGCTCTCATGGCTCAATAATACATCATGGTTTGAGCTTATAAAGTGGTTTGATTGTCCAGAGACTTTAACTCTGAAAAATGCTATAGCTTGCGCAAGATTCTCTCCAGAAATGAAAATGCGTGATAAGTTGTTTTTTCAGCATATTGGTTTAATTTAATATTCGCTATGGCTATGGCTGAGCAGTAGCTGTGGTTGCCTCAGAGAGGTGGTAGTGGCTGTGGCCGCAGCCGCTGCCGCAGGCACTGGCGTAGCCGAGGCTGTAGGAGGGGGCTAAAAAAGTAAGCTAGGGTAGCTTACTTTTTTGGGTGGTGTTTAGTGGAGATTTAGGAGAGGTTGATGCGAGCTTTGGGAGATGAGGCTCGAATAAATAGCTCTCCTTGTAGAGTACGAATTTTTTCTTTTTTTACTTGTTTGCCGCTAGCCAGAGCATATGCATATTCAACAGCTAGACGGGACATAGCATCATAAGGCAATTCAACTGAGGTAAGCTGTGGACTTAGCTCTTTACAGATGGCTTGATTGTCATAACCAACTACAGCTATATCTTTGCCTACTTTCATATTAAGTAAGGCAAGTGCCTGATAAACACCTAGAGCAACATAATCTGAGGCGCAGAAAATAATATCATAACTTGGTTCTTCTTTTAGCTTTTCAATTACTAAGCTACAAGCCTCTCGTAATGACCATGAGCAATACTGAACATCGTCTAAAAGCAGATTGATATTGTTGTCCTGATAAGCATCTTTAATGGCACTAATGCGATCTTGGGTAGCCTTCATCCAATTATCGCCAGCAATAATTAAAGGATGTTTATAGTAAGGAGCTACTGCTTGAGCTAATTTTTTAGCATTTTGATAGTCATCAGGCAGTACCGCAATAACATTGTTATTGTCCTTAGGGTGGCAATTAAGATAAACAGTAGGTATAGGCAATTGAGATAAAGAGCAATTGTCTGAGGTCATATTAGTAGCCACAATGGCTGCATCATAATCACCACTAGCAATATCATCTTTAATCATAGCCTCTCCTTCTTTGGTAGAAAGAGTAGCTACAGTTTTCAAACTAATATTAAGATCTAAAGCTCGCTCCATGGCAGCATTAATGGTCAGTAAAAAATGGTCATAGCAATATAAAGAGCCATCAATAATGAACACTACTTGCTTATGAGAAGAACGGCGAGGGGTGGATTTTTTGGTATAGCCTAATTCACGAGCAGCATCGAGTACTCTTTTTTTAGTTTCATCAGAAATTGACACGGCATCGGAATTGTTTAGCACAATAGAAACAGTAGGCTGTGATACTTGTGCCTTTTGAGCAATCATGCTCATAGTTACTTTAGATGCCATGCGGTGATGCTCCATTAGTAGCTGCAATAACGATGTTTGTACTAAAAACAAGATAAATTACTTATTTTAGTATGATCGTCAAAATTATAAAAAAGTGTGAGCTAAGTGTCAAAACTAGCTAATAATATTAGTAATACTTAAATAAAATTGATTACAATCAGCAGTGACAACTAATTGTATTAGTTCATCTTAAATTACCAATTTCTAATCTTAAATATTAGAATCCCATGCTTGTTAAGTCATGATGACTTAGATATTTAAGCTATTATTGCCTTATTCAGAATTATTCAATAGCCGATTATAGATAACTTGTGGGGCCATCTTTAGTTGTTAAGGTGGCCACTATTTTCTTACATTTTATTACTAATAATATTAGTAAATGCTTACATGATTTACTAATTTATTAGCAAAGCATTTGTCTTATAAGGAAAGGGAGCTTTAATTATGAAACGCCGTTGGACAGAAGAGGAAATCAATGCTTGGGCTGCACAGCGTCCTTGGTTTGTAGGTATGAACTTTCTACCATCTACAGCTGTAAACTGGAATGAAATGTGGGCCAAAGAAACTTTTGACTTACCTACTATTAAACGTGAGCTTTCCTATGCTCAAAGTATTGGTATGAATACCTTACGCACTAATTTACCTTTTATTGTCTATCTTTACGACAAAGAAGGCTTAATTGAGCGTATTGATCAATTCTTAGCTGCTGCCAGCGAGTGTGGCATTCACACTATGTTGACCTTAATGGATGATTGCGGATTCTCTGGTGAGCATCCTTATATTGGTTTCCAAGGTGAACCACGTCCTGGTGTTCATAATTCTCGTGGTGCTGCAAGCCCTGGTCGTAATGTTGTGACTCAGAAGCTTTACTGGCCTTTAGTAGAGGAATACATTCGCACCATTGTGCGTCGTTTTAAGGACGATGAGCGTATCTTAATTTGGGACGTATACAATGAGCCAAGTAATGATGGTATTTTCGGCGATGATGGTCAGATGCTTCATTTCCAAGGCCCATTAACCGAGCACTCTTTAGAGCTTTGCAGACAAGCTGTCTCATGGGTACGTGATGAAGATCCTAGCCAGCCATTAACTGTTGGTGCTTGGCGTAATATGAAGATCTTTATTGACAGAACTCCAAAGATTTTCGATCACGAAATCGATAAGATGGCTTTAGAACTCTCTGATGTCATTACTTTCCATGCATATTCACCAAAAGACGTAATTGAAGAAACTTTAGCTATTTTAGAGCCACTCAACCGTCCTATTATGTGTACTGAATGGCTTGCTCGCCATGCTCAGTCAACAGTTGAGGATATTCTTCCTATCTTTGCTAAGCATAAAGTTGGTGCATACAACTGGGGCTTAGTAAATGGTAAAACCCAAACTCATTTACCTTGGCCAGTAATTATGCAAGCTAGCCCAGATTACATTAAGACTTGGTTCCATGATTTATTTAAGGCTGATGGCAGTGCTTATGACCAAGCTGAGCTTGATCTTTTTGCCAGCTTAATTAAAGAGCATAACGCTTAGTTAATAGATAAAGGAGTTAATCTATGACAGCTGCTAAAATTCCTCTAAAGGCCTTAGCCTCATATTTTGGCTTTGGTATGGGCCAATGCTTTAGCTTTGGTTTAGTTGGTACCTTCATTCTTTTCTTCTATACCGATATTCTTGGTATTAGTCCTGTTGCTGCCAGTACCATTTTCTTAATTGCCCGTGTTTGGGATGCTTTTAATGATCCAATTTTTGCTGGCTTAATTGATAGCTTAAATTTAAAGAAAGGAAAATATCGTCCTTTCTTAGGATTTATGCCTTTTGTAATCTGCATTATTACCGTACTGACCTTTATTAATGTTGACGGTGATATTTGGTATAAGACTTTATACGCTGGTGCAACTTATATTCTTTGGGGCACTTTATATACCATTAGTGATCTACCTTTCTGGTCTATGACCACTGTATTGTCTGACGAGCCTCAAGAGCGTGCTAAGGCTGCTACTTGTGCTATGTTAGGTGTAAATGCTGGCATTGGTTTAGCCATGTTAGTATTCCCATACTTAGCTGATTTCTTTGCCGAGGGCCGTGATGACAAGGGCTATTTACCAGCAGTAATGGTATTAATGGGTCTAGGCTTAGTGTTGATGCTTAATGGCTACTACAACACTAAAGAAAAAGTACGCCCTCAAGGTGATGCTGCTAAGGTAACCTTGCTTCAAACCTTTAAGGTAGTAAAGACCAATAAGCCTTTATTCATTATCTTAGGCATTTTCTCTATGAATGTCTTTGGTAATATTGCTAACAACCTTTATGTATATTTCTTTACCTACAATATGGGTAATGGCGGTTTAGTAGCTGCTGTAGGTACTATTACTATTTGTTGTTCTATTGCCTGTTTAGTAACTCCAGTACTAACTGCCCGTTTCCGCAAGCGTGATATCTTCATTGTGCTTTGTGTATTAGAAATTATTGCTCGCATTGGTTTCTACTTTAGCGGATATGATTCTGTAGCCTCTGTAATTATTTGGTTGTCTATTGTGAACATTATCTTCATGATGACCAACCCATTAGTTTCTGCCATGATTGCAGATACCGTTGAGTACTCTTATTACCATACAGGCAAGCGCTGTGCTGCTATTACCTTTGCAGGTCAAACCTTCACTGGTAAGCTCTCAGTAGCTATTGCAGGCGGTGTTTCAGGTGTTGTGTTAACTATTTTAGGCTATGTTCCAAATGCTACTCAAAGCCTTGAGACTTTAGATGGTATCTTCTTCTGTATTGCCTTATTACCTGTAGTAGGTACTATAGTGCGTATTATCTTGTTAAAGATGTACACCTTTAATGAAGAGCAGCACGCTGATTTAGTTGAAAAGATCAATCGTGGCGAATTTAATATTACCGCTAAGATTTAAAGTAGTAGTTAAGCTATATTAGCTCAAAACAAAACACACATGCTTAAGGCGTAGGTCTATTAATAGGCTTACGCCTTTTTATTTGAAAAAAATAGCGCCATGCGCCACTCCCTTGCCATTATTACAACACCTCTAATGTCCTGCATTATGGCAATTTGCAGTCCTAAGCTCATACCCAGTTTAAGGCCATGGTTCAGGCTCAGGCCCAGGCCTTGGGCATGAGCTTGGGCATGGGCCTATGGCTCAAGCTCATGGCCAGGGGTAGGGCTAAATCCAGGGAAGGCCCTAGGCCTTTACTGTGATTAAAGATTGATTTTGAGTTCTTGGTTCTTGGTGTAGCCTGGTTAAAGCAAGGTTCAAGATTGAGCGTGAGCTCTCCTGTTAAAGCTCCATCTCAAGTCTTAGGGCTAAGGGGCTTGCAGCTGTAAATAAAATGATGGTTTGATGAGGAGATGTAAGGGCGGGCGGTCAATTATTAGGATAGGGTATTAGCAAGGCTAAAAGTCTTGGTAGGTTTGAGCTCCTCCCTAAAATGAGCAAGAGCTCATTTTAGGGGGAGTAGTTGGTAGCTAATAAATAGCTAGTAGGAGGTGCTATTTGGCGCTAAGAGGCATAGGAGAGCCATATTGGTTGTCGCCTTGAGTGCCAGGGAAGGCACAAAGCACTAAAACATAAATAATACCTAAAGCTGCTATGCCCATACCAGCATAGGCAACCATCTGGTTCATGATTAAGAAGCCGCCAAGTCCTACTAATAAACCTGCTAAAGCTGGTGCAATATGAAGTCCAGAGCGATTAGTGTCATGCAAGCGTCTTACTAGGGCAGTATATTGAGCAACAAAAACAATGAAGTTAATAATTGAGTAAATAATGCCTAAGTAAGCCATGGTAGTTAAAGGGTAGGTTACTAATCTTACAGCGACGGCAAAAAGGGTAAACCACCAAAATTCAGGACGTGAGGCTCTACCTCCTGTAATAAATAGCTTTACCATGATGCAAGTTTTAATGGCTTGTATAAAGTTGTGCATAGGAGCTCCAATAAAAAATTAAAGTTGACTATTTGTGCTTGCGGCGATCTTTGTGAGAGCGGTAATTACTATTGGTATTAGGTTTTGTTTCGCTCTCTTGTCCTGGAGTTGGTACGCTAATGTAGTTGTCCTGCTCGGTGTCGTTTTTAGCTTTTTGTTCCTTTTCACGAGCTACTTTAGCTTTAAATTTACGCCAAGGATCACCTAAGTATTCAGGTTGAGTCATATGATCAGGATTAATAAAGTCTTGAGCTTGTTTGCTTTTATCTAAAGGATCAGTGCCATAGCGATTATTGCCTTTGGTGCCTATACGAGTACATAAAAATAAGATGTAGATATAGCTTAATGCAGCTAAAGTAACCAGGCCATCTAAAATTTTTGGGGAGTACTCTGGATAAAGGGCATTTAAAGGCCCCATAGCAACAAAATAGGCAATAGCTAAAACATAAGGGGCGGCAACAATTTTACCTGCCAAATTGATGTCATGAAGGCGACGGATAGTTGCAGTATATTGGCAAGCTACAATAGCAATGACAGCTAAGGCCTGAATTAAAGATCCTACAACTGGAATAATATTGAGTTTAAAAGACACGCCAATAAAGACGCAGGTAGTAAGGTAAAAGTACCAAAACTCGGCACGGCTACTACGCCCATAAAAACGTAGACCCTTGGTTTTAAAACCTATAATTAAAGCCTCTTTAACAGTCACTTTTGCCCTCCAAACTCAAACTCAAACTCAAGTTAAACCTTAAACCTATTATGCTTTAGTAAATACCCACGCTTATGCTGCTTATGACTTTTTAGTCATCTTAGGCAGCAGGTGATTCCTGTGTTGCCTACGTTGCTTATGTGGCCTTGGGTGCATGTGATGCCCTGGCAGTGCTAGGGGCTGCTGGGTATTTGCTCAAATAGAAACTAAAAAACCTATCTTATGAAGTTGTGCTCTTATTATGGTTTAAATCTAAAACCATCATCATGATCGTCGTCGTTGTCTTTGTTGTAAAAACCACGAATTTTGCGCTCAAAATCTCTAATACTTTGTTCGGCATTAGAGGCATTTTGCCTTTGATTGTTAAAAAAGGTACGCTCTTTTGATAAATAGTCGTCTTCTAAAGGATCTGGGCCATATTTGTTAATGCCTTTGGTGCCCTTAAAAGCGCACATCACCAGTAAAATCAAAATGCCAAAAGTAGGAATAAAGATTAATAACACTAATAAAGCACTTAAATTCATATCATGTAATCTACGTGCCATACATGCTATGACTAAAACAAAAGCAGATAAGGAGACAATCAATCCTAATATAGAAAACAGTCCGCCCATGCGTGCTATATAAGTTGCCACAATAAAGCAAGGAATAGAGGCTAAATAGAGCCACCAAAATTCAGATCGACAGGAGCGACCTGAGATGCTCAAACGTCTTTTTAAAGCAGTTTCAACAGCCTGCTTAAAGGTCAACATATAGGATCCTCGCTATTTAAGCCAATTAAAGTTAATGGCTATGATTCTAGCAAAGTTCTTTAGTTTTGTTAGAGCGGTCAAGTCTAAAAATCTAATAATAAAAGCAAAGATTAGTGATTGGGGATAAAAAGGAAGGTAGGGCTAAGATGGCGCCCCCAGTAGGAATCGAACCTACAACTAGCCCTTAGGAGGGGCTTGTTATATCCATTTAACTATGAGGACGTGGCGCATATTATACACTAAAGCCCAAATCATACCAAAAGATTTAGAACCACGACTTAATAGCGGCCAGGCAGTAGCTTAGCTTAGCTTAGGCAGGGTTTAATAGTAATTAGATAAAAAAAGAGGAGCTGATGCTCCTCTTTTGGAGGTATATATTATGAAATTTTCAAAAAAACTATTGCTGGAGAGTAACAATGTCGTCCAGCATTACATTGATTAGCTGGTGATTAATATCAACTGCCTTTAAAGTTGATGCAGTTGGAGAAACATTAATTACCTCATAAACGCCATCAGTTTCATTATTCTGGAAATAGGTCATGTTGTGGCGATCTTGATAGTCGCTACGGTGAATTAAATTGAACTTCATGCCTTTCTTGATATTGGCGTTAGCTCCAAGGTTAATACGAATAGTAGTATCGTTAATTTGAACTACACGGGCAGTTGGGAATTGGCAACGTAATTTAGATACGATATCTGCAATAGCATATTTAGCCAATTGAGCAACACGCTGACCATAGTCTGAGGTGCCAAACTTATCAGAGCGTAGGGTAAAGTTTTGATTAGCTAAAGTCCATTCAGCATCGCCTTGGTAGTTTTTGGCAATTAATTGCTTACCAGTATAAACATCATATACTTGGACATTAAATCTAATGGTTCTAGTTGGGTTATAGAACATTTGGGTAAACTTGTTGTTACCTACATCAGACTTAGCTAAGGAATTAATATTGCCTACAATAATAAATTGAGCCTGAGTGCGACGAGAAATAGAGTCTAAAGTACGTTGTAAGTTATAGTCAGGGCCAGATGAGCCTTGATGAATCAATAGACGCTGATTGTCAGCAGGTAAAACAGTAAGAGCAGGGCTTTGGGCTACACCTGAGTAAACTAGCTCAGTTAAATACTTATCAAATTCTTCAATGCCTGCTGAGGATAAAGAAGCCTCAGGATCTTGGTAGCGGAATACAAAAGGTAAAATAGTCTTTTTAATGTTTCCTGCATAGCAGTCTGCACCCGCATCATCATTGATTAAGGCTTTAACTAATACAGTAACTACTTTGCCGTTTTCTTGCTCTTCAATTACAGTCATGCGACGAATAGGGGAGCGAGATGAAACTCGTAACTTATCGTCTAATAAAGTGCCGTTTTCAATAACTTGCTCAATACTAACATCAGCGCCTGCTTGCAAAGATGCATTACGTAAAGCATCGTCAATAGCGTTGCGGCGAGCAGTGGCAACATCATTATCAATAATTGGAGCAGAGCCGTGGGCTGTGTACCAGCCTGCAAAAGCAGCTTGACTGCTAAGGGCAAGTGCAAGAGCAATTCCTAAAGCTTTAACATAAGCTTTCATGATGTTTCTCCAATGTTAACTATGGCAAGAAAAAAACGTAAATATCTTATAGTTAGCAGTGCGGTGCAAAAAGCATGCTAATTTTTAAATTAAAAATTCGCCAAATTTGACGTTAAATAAATGGAGTGATCTTAGTAATCTAAGATTGTAGGCTTTATAAAAATCATAATTAATTAATGGCACTCTTATTGCTAATTAGTTTAAGATAAATTGTTTTGTAGCGGTAGCTTTGGTATCGCGCTATGTGCTACGTCTAAAGAGATTGAGGTTCTGGAGAATGCAATTTAAGACATCATTGCTCGTAGCATTATGTGCGAGCTTGTTACTTCCAGCATGTAACAGTATCAATAACCAAGTAAATAATGGTTCTACTGCTCGTATCGAGGGAGTAAATAACCCTTCTGATAACTCTATTTATCAGCAAAGAGGTATGGAAATTAGCTCTATTACCGCTCGCATGGCCGATCAAATGCAGCAAAATATGTTCTATTACCTCCTACCTAATGCTCCAATTGATCGTAGTTCAGTAAATGGCGATGTCAAAATTGTGACCATGCCACGCATTGCAATTACTTCTTTTGTTGATACTGATACTTATGAGAATGCAGGTTATTTAGGTCGTGCTTTAGCTGAGTTCTTTACTCATGAAATGTCTACTCGTGCTTTTGAGGTGACTGAGTATAAGTTAACTGGCAAATTAGCCGTAACTAATGACGGTGACTTCATTCTCTCTCGCAATTGGAAAAAGATTGCTAAAGACACCAACGTTAAGTACTTGTTAGGTGGTACTTTAACCCGTAATGAACGTGGTGTAGTAGTTGTTTCTCGCATTATTAATATGCAGACTCGTCAGGTAATTTCTACCTCTACTGACATTATTCCTTATAATTTATTGCCTGCCTGCTATCGTTCAGCAACTAAGCAATGTTCTTTTAGCGGCACTGCTGGTTATTTAGCTCCTAACCAAATTAGAGATGCTAATTACTATAAGACCAAGTATTTTGAGGCTGAAAGAGAGTTAAAGGCTTTAAAGGCTCCTAACGATGCCCAAGCCTTAGAGCGTGCTCGTGCTAGTAAAGCTTTAACAAAGGCTCAAGTAGTCAGCTCCAATGGCCGTCCTTTAGGTGGTGTTTTTTTAGCCAGTAGCCAAGCTCCACAAGCTCAGCCAGTAGCTAGCACTGTAACTAGCAGCACTAAGAGCACAGCTATTTTTAACACCCCTTACAATACTGGATACAGCTCTGGTCCAACTTCTAAGACCTCTAGCACTACTACCACTACTACCACCTCTGTAGATGGTGAGCAAGTTGTAGTGAGCGCTGCTAACAATGATCCTCGCTTTAAGGATAATGTAGTAGTGGGTGCAACTTCACGTGGTAATTATGATCGCTATATTGAAGAGCGTGATGGCGACAATATCATGAATAAGTGCTTAGTAGGCTCATGTGATGACCCTGTGGTTTATCCTGCTAACACCTATATGCACAACACCATGTTAATTCGTGATACTGCCGATGAAAGTAGCTATTCACGTGTTAGTAACTAAGTTTGACCTGTAAGCTCTTTACGGATAATTAAAGGTATTTTTCATGAATAAGTACATTTCTGTAGCCTTGATGGCATCAGTTCTAGCTTTAAGTGCTACAGGCTGTTCCAGTATCATTCGCAATACTTCTATGGCCGTACATTATACCGATACTGGTGTTAATGAGCTTGATGAGTATCCAATCTTACGAGCCTCTGGCTATGCGGTAACATCACGCCAAAAAGGAGCTACCCAAGCTGAAAAGCAAATTAATGCTATGCGTGCTTCTAAGATGGAAGCTTATCGTGAGCTTACTGAGCAGGTAGCTGGCGTTTATGTAAAAGCTAAGAATAGTAACGTAAATAATATTGAGAAGTCAGATAAGCTCACAACAGAGGTTGAAGGTTTAGTTCATGGCGCTCGTGTTGTTCGTCAATATCCAATTGGTGATACCTACGTAACTGAACTTGAGCTTGATACTAAGCGTATTTATGACCTCTACCAAATAAGAGGCACTTTATAATTTCATTAGAAGGCAGGGAGCATTCTCTGCCTTTGCTATATGATTTTTAGCTGTTAGGAATTTTTAACATGATTACACGCCGCTCGATTAATAAAACTAAAGCCGTTCAAGCTATGAAGACTTTAGATGACTACTTGGATGAGCAGGATGCAATCTTAGATGCTGTGATCAAAATTTTAGGTCGAGAATATCAATCTATTAAGGATCGCCGCTTAGATGATCTTGAGGCTATTGCTGAGGATAAGTCTTCTTTTATGTTAAAGCTTCAGTCAAATGATCAGCGTTTAAAGCTTCATCCTGACAGCGCCATGTTAAAGACAGTTTATTTACCTCGAGTAAATGCTATTAAAGAAAAGCTTGCTCAATGCAAAATGATGAATGAGACCAATGGCAAATTAATCTCATTGTCTATTGCAGCAAACCGTCGTTTAACCTCAGTATTAATGAATGCACGTGATCGTATGTCCCGTAATATGACTTATAACGATAAGGGTAATACTGTAGCTACAGGCCCATTACGTGTAAACATCAATGCGTAAAATGAATGTTTTTTAAAGAACAAAAGGCATGCTGAGCATGCCTTTTTTGTTGCCTCAATCATCTTGTCTAGAATTTCACTCCCAAGTCTTATCATTATTATTTGCTATATTTTCCGTAAAACCAATTGATTTAATATAAATAGCAAATAAGATCTCTATAGCTATTAAGCAACTATATTAAAAAACCAATGTAATTATTTTTACTCAAAGAATAGCCATAAAATCAGCTCTTACTCAGCCCACCATAAAACGTGATCTAGATCTCATTTTGTTAAAAGGCTAAAAATGGTCTAAAACGGCGTAAATATCGATTTTCTTAATATGGTTAATATTTATAGCCATAATGGAAAATAAAATTTTTTAAGAAAAAATGGCTTAAGTTTGTGACAACTATCAACTATCGAGATAGCCAATTTTATAAAAACCACACCTCTTATTGTGCATTTCTCTTTTAGAAGAGTAAATCAAAATCACAGATCTCTCTGTATCTTATTAGTCTTGTTTATCCAGCCTTTTTTAAAATTTGCACAATACTCTATTTGCGCTTTTAGTCACGTGTAACAAAAGGGAGGCAAAAATCTCCCCTGATTACGTTCTATATTGTCTCTATAGCAGTAACAGATAAAAAACTTGCTGTTTAATCTTAGTTTTTATACTCACGCCTAAAGAGCAAGATTTCTAACTGCTGCCCTTATCAAGCTTTAGTTGTCTTTAACAAGATAACTAAGTCTAGATGATGGTTCTTTTTAGTCTTTCTTAGGAATGCTATGTACGCTTTTTTAAGAGAGCTTGGTACAAACATTTACTCCTTTAAGGAGGTAGAAAATATGTTTGATAACAAAGTTTATTTGTTTGGTCAGATTGATACTACTAGCTTGATTCACTCTAAAGATAAACAAGGTAAGTCGGTGCTTAAGTTTAAGCTCAATACTATCTTTAATGCTTTAGAGCAGCGCCAGCTTGATAGTGCCATGTCTCCTACTCAAGGACTGGAATATATCAGCCAGTTTGATTTGATTGCGGCTATCAACCAGCATAAATCAATCTTTAGCTCGGTACTTAAGAATACTTTGCTCAATATGGAAAACGACAGTAAAGATAACTTCGTTTCTAATATGGATGGTTGGGAGTTTAAACATACTTGCTATCAGGCTAGTAAGGTTTTCTGTGATTATTTGATGGCTGATGCTTTAGGTGGAGTTGGGCATAACAACGAATGCTTTAAAACAGCCAATTTGCATGAGCTATTTGGCGAACAAGTATTCAAAAAAATGGATGCTCATAATTTTGCTAGCGCCTCTGCATTCCGTTCTGTTAAAGAGTCATCTGCTATTAGGTCTGAGGCAAAAGATTTTGAGCAAAGATACAAGCAAGCCAAATTATGGGCACTACAGCATTTGTCCAAAGACTCTGATGTCAGAACAGGGTTATTGCTCAAAGAATTACTTAATAACCAAGAGTTGTTTCAGTCTTTTTTAGAATCTTTCTTAGCACAGTTGCAGGAGAAACTCTTAGAGGAGGCTAAATCTGCTACTAGCCAAGAAAGTACCCAAATCTTGGAAGTTGCTAATGAGCAGGGGCAATTTGTCAGTGTTGGCTATAAAGGCGCAACCTTACACTTGTCTCAGAGCGTTAATAACATAGACAACTACGATATCCCTGTACTGCAAAACCTAGATAGAGAAGATCTTTATTTAGCCCATCATGACTTTGTAAGTGGCATGCAGCAACAGATAAAAAGAGATAGGGCACTTTGTAGAAAAGAAAAAACTCAATTCTTTGCTTACAAAGTATTAGTTGGTCAGTGTGCTAATAGTGAATTAAGTTTCTTATATCGTTTATTAAAAATTAATGGTCATATTCCTGTAATGGTAGTAGGGCAACTAATACCAGAGTATCAGATGATCTCAAACAGCTCCAGTGAAGTGATGATTAAAGCTACTAAGTTTGCCTTCTATAAAGAAAAGGGCAGCTCAAGTTTACCTGTAGCAGTTTAATTATTTTTAAAGGAGGAATGTTTATGGATGTACCAGCACAGCCACACCCACTACCGCCGTGGACTAAGCTAGTAGGGCTTAATGAAGCTAACGCTAACGCTAACGCTAACGCTAACTCCAATAATTACCCACCTCAGTTCATGCCCAAGGGCGAATGTCAGCTCAATGCGTCTTCCCTATCGGCTTATGGCAACACTATGGTGCCATATCAAGGCTCTACTTGTGGGCAAGTAACAGAGAGTGTGCCAGATCAGGATCAAAAGGAGCCCAAGGAACTATTTTCTAACCATGGCCCGCTCTTAGGATGCCACCACAATACAGGCCTAAGCCCAGACCCTAGAGAGGGCTCAGTCCTAGGGGTAGGCCCTGTCACTTCATTGGGACTGGGCCAGAGTCCAGAGCCTGTTATTAGCTCCAGCCAGGGACTAGAGCAGAGCCCTAAACCAGGGGTGGATTCTATCTTAACTACAAGCACAGCCTCTCTTTTAAGCCATGGTCAGAACCATGGCCAAAACCTAGGCAATGGCAATTGCTATAGCCATAGTCACGACAATAGCACTAATGAAGTACCTGTGCCTGCACCTGC
Source organism: Anaerobiospirillum sp. NML120448 (assembly GCF_023050945.1). GTDB lineage: Bacteria > Pseudomonadota > Gammaproteobacteria > Enterobacterales > Succinivibrionaceae > Anaerobiospirillum. Next base: position 30,748 of record NZ_JALKIM010000002.1, read on the forward strand.
ACAAGCACCTGTACAAGCATCTTTACCTGTCCATGAATATGTTCATAGGATTGAGCTGATGCATGGGAAGAGTTGGGAGCAACTCTTTAGCCATCTTAGCTCTAATGAGCGCTATCAGCTATTTGTTGAGCTTTGTAAGAGCCATGGGCGTATGGCTGCTATAGGGTTAGCGCCTGTAGCTTTAAAGGTAAGTAAGGTCTCTTAACCGTGTTGAGAGTTAACTAAATGATATAAGAGCGGTAAGTAATTTATGAAAGAGCACGACGTACATACTTGGCAGAGTTTTGCTAGTGAAAATGATAGCTTAAATAAGCTATTTGAGCCTTTAAGTAAAAGATTGACTGAGTGTGGCACCAAAGAGTCTGTCACTACCAGTAGCTCTAGCAATAGCTTAGATAATAGCTCAGCTAATACTTTGGATTGTATTGTAGGTCTTAGAGCCACTCATGGTTTTAATGTTCAGGACTACAGTCTATCTGATGGCTCTGTTATTAAGATTAATGCTTCTAAGTGCAATGACTTTTCTTTACGAGAGCAAGAACAAATTAATGCTGCTTTAGATAAAAAAGGCGTTTTTATCGTTCAAATTTAACTTCAAGGTTTAAATGCTCAGTGGAAATGAATAGCCCTAAGTTAGGCAGTATCAGTTTGGGTAAGGTGAAGATTTTTAGTGTATTAGCCCAGCAGTGGCATAGGCTTACAGCCTCAGCTAAAAGTGATAGCCATTACTTATTTTATGAGATCTGCGATTGTCGCTTTGATCAGCCAAAAATACTATTGCGCAATGGTATTGAGCTGTCAGGGCACAACGTGATTATCAAGCAGCATGTTTTTTATGTAATCTCTGATGGGCACTTAGAAATGCCTCATGCTTTTGCATCTGGTAGTTGGGAATATGCAGATCCTAGCTGTGACTATTATCAGTTGTTAACTGTAATTTCCAATGGCACTGATGCTTCTAGTTATCAAGGTTTACCAGATATTATGGCAGTTAAGTCCGATAATTTTGCCTCTCTAGAAGGGCAGTTTAAATCGCAAGCTTTTGATGTTCACTACTCATGTAATCAAAGGCAGCTGGAAATAAAGTACTCTTTGCCTAATAACAATAGTACTCAAGGTCATCTTGGCCCCTATCAGGTTTCTTGTCAACTTGCGCCTAATAGGCCTCATAACTTGTCAGGATATAGCACTGTGTTAGCTTCTGTGCCTCAAGGACAAGCCCGCCATTTACTAAAGGAGGAGGGGCCTCTTGATAAAACCTATAGTGAAAATGAGAGCTACTGGCAAGAGCAAAAAAGCCTTAACAGCTAACACTAGCTTTATTTTCCCAATCTTCACTAACAACACTTTTTTCAACTAACAATCTCTCTCTTAACGTGCCTTAACTAAGGGTAGAGAATTATTTAATTTAAATTTAGGAGGACGCAATGATGCTCCACTAGCGTTACGCTGATAGGTGGAAGTATGCTTGCGTTTTATTTATGAGTGCAAATTGTCAGGATTTTAATCCATGGGCTAATAATGTCCCAACTAATGCCCCAGCCAATTTAGTCGTAAAAAATAACTCTGGTTTATCATCAGGCCTAATGAACTCCAATCAGGCTATGGCTAATAATCAAGGAGCTTTCAACGCCTGGGAGCCAAATCGCTACCAAGCTCCAAGAGCTAACAATAACAATATGGCTCCCTATAATCCATGGCAAGCCCCTAATCAGCCCCAAGGCTTTACCCAGGCTCAAACTCAAGCCCATGCCCAGGCACAGGCCCAGACTCAGAGCTTTACCCAAGCTACTGCTCAAAATCAGGGACAATCTCAGAACCTGGGTTTTACCCAAGGGCAAGGACAGGCCAAAGGCCAGAACCAAAATTTAGGTATCCCTGCCTTTCAATGCGCTGCTATGAGCTCTAGAGCAGGGCAATTTTATAATGGTGGGCATAATCAAAATGGTGGTTATAACCAGTCTAATCAGCAGCCTTATGGATTATATGCAGCACAAGATAGGGTAAATCAGTGCTCAAGCTCTACCCAGGCCTTTAGTAACAGTAGCACTCATAATGCTAGAGCCAATGACTATGCTTATACTCAAGCACCAGTACCAATGATGAATCAAGGCCTCAGCCCAAGACCAAATATGGCAATGGCTAATGGCCAAGTGTATAGCCAGAGCCAGGCCCAGGCCCTGGGCCTGGGCCAAGGCCAGAGCAATAGCCAGGGCTCAAACCAAAGCTCAAATAAGAGCTGTAGTTATGGTCAGGCTATGAGCCAAGGGCAGAGTGTTAGCAGAGGCTTAGCCATGGGCCAGGAGTTGGCCGTTGGCCAGAGCCAAGGACAGAGCCAAGGCATGGGACAGAGCGGACAGTGTCAAGCTAATGGCTATGGGGGCGGTGCAAACTACAATACTGGCAGTACTGTTAGTCAGAGTGATGTTTATAAGGGTCAAGTGGCAACTGCTAATCAAGAGCAGGTAGTTAAGAGTGATGATTGTTGTGGTGCAGTGGTGGATGGTAACTTAGCACTTAACGAAGAGGCCTCTTTGGAGGTGATGGAATCTAGCTCTGACAAAGAGCATAGAAGACCTTTAAACAATCAAGGGCAACTTTCTAATTATCCACCTTGCGGCCCTAAGACTGTCCATGCTAGACACTTTAAAACTAATACCAAGGCTGCTAATGAGAATATGGAAGGTGCAGAGGGTAAAGCTTCTGTAAATACAGCTTGTAATGGTAATGGTAATGGTAAAGCTACTAAGGGTAATGAGATAGTATTCAAGCATGAGTTGTTACAGAGCACATTATCAAGCTCTAATCATGCTCACGTTATTAATTTTGGTAGTGATGTTAAGCAAAGAAAGATTGCCCTTAAAGATTGCTTTGAAGAAAAGATTAATCTTGAGTATTTTTACTTGCCTGAGTATGACCTAAGCTTAAGTCCATTGGTTCCAAGTAAGAATAAACAATACGTTTTTGACCCAGATAATTTAGAGCAGATCTTAAGACATCTACAAAATAATCATGGCGATTCCTTGTTTTTAAGTGGCCCTACAGGTTGTGGCAAAACATCTTTAATTTTAGAGATTGCATCCCGTCTAGACTGGCCTGTTGAGTGTATTACCTTAAGTCAAACCTCTGAGGTGGCCGATCTCATTGGTCATAATATTTTGAAAAAAGGACAAATCACTTTTGAGTACGGCCCATTAAGTAGAGCCATGATGTATGGAGAGATCTTACTGCTTAATGAAATTGACCTTATGAGTGCGGGCGAGTTAACCGCACTAAACGATGTTTTAGAGGGTAGAGCTCTCTGTGTCAATGCCAATAATGGTGAGGTGATTTATCCTCATCCTTTCTTTAGAGTAGTGGCTACAGCCAATAGCAAAGGTTTAGGCGACAATAGTGGTAACTACTTAGGAGTGCGTAAGCAAAATAAGGCATTTTTGGATCGTTGGATCTTTTTTGAGTGCACTTATCCTGACTACGATCTTGAGCAAAATTTGATTTTAAAGAATTTTACTAATATCAACCCAGATCTTATTAAGTACTTTGCAGTATTAGCTAGAGAGCTACGTTTTGCAGCTGGCTTGGGCGTTAGTAAAACTAACAAAGATCTCTTAATTGAGATGAAGAATTTCTTTAAGGATAACTATCACGACTATCCTGGCAACTTAGATTTATTAGTTAGTGACAATACTGTACCTAAGATAGACGAGTTGTTAGAAAAACAGACCTTTGATGATGATGGGGTAAGTTTATCTTTAAGTGAGCTTGATAATTTAGCCTCACTGCAAGTGGAACTTAACCCTCATTTAAGCGTGCCTTTATCAACACGCTCTTTATTACGTATTATTCGCTTGTATTTGAGTGACAATCAGCTAAGCATCACTGATGCAGTTAGACATGGTTTTGCTGCTCGTTTAGAGCCTAAAGAATTTGCCTTTGTCATGAGAATGACTTTTGAGATTTTTGGCTATGTATCCGAGTTTGATAAATTGCCTCGCACTATTAGTAATGTTGAGGAGTATTTGGATTTTCGAAAGCAAAATATCTCTAAAGAGATAGTTGAACGTCTCTTATTAAGCGAAGATTCCTTACGGGCCATGTTTGATAAAAGTGCGCCTGTAGCTGCTAATAGCAAAGATAATCTTAAAGAGTCAGATCTCTTAAAGCCTGACGTTATTGAGGCTAAAACTACCAGCTCAGGAGCTAAAAGCAAATCATCAAATTCAAAGACCTCCAAGTCTAAAACCAAGGAGGCTAAAGCTTCTAAGGCTGTAGATAGCCAAGATGCAAGCTTTGAAAAAACTGATCCTTTATCAAGCTCCGACCAAGACCAAGTGCCTAATGCTCACGAAGTTAAGTCTCAAGATGCAGAAAGCTCCAGTTCTCAAGGTCAGTCTTTGAGCGCTAAGAGCAAACCAGATCACAGCTTAGAGCAGGAAAAGAGCGCAACTAAGTCTGCAAGTACTTTGAGCCCAGATAAGCCTCAGGAGAGCCATGAGGGCAGTAATAATGATAAGCCTCAGGCTCAGGCTATGCCTCAGGATCTTCCTCAGTCTCAGGCTCTGCCTCAAGAGCTGGCTCAATCTAAACCTCAGACTGAACCTAAGGCTGCTGAGCCAAAGGCACAGCCTAAAGGTAGCGGTAGTGGCAGCAGTAGTATGGCAGATGATGTGCGCAAGAAGGATAAGGTTGTAGAGGAAATCAAAAAATTTATTAAGGATACAGAGCCAGGATTGGCTGACAAGTTTATTGTAGTGCGTGGTTAGTGCTACGTGAGCATTGTTCTTTTACTTATTAGCTACTTAGGAGCAGCTTATGAAAGCCTCTTATTAGAGGCTTTTTCTTTTTGCTAAGCAATACATAAGAATCTCAAGCTATGATTAGTCTTTACTGCATTAAAGGCTAGAGTGATAAGAGGTTGTTAGTTGCTACCTACTTAGATCTCAATATATACTTGCATGAGATTAATTTTAGTGTTGTAAGGTGGTTGTAATATGCGCTTACGTCTCTTGGTAAACAAGCTGATTCCAATACGATCTTTAGTAACCTTACCTATAATCGGTTTGGTTATGGGAGCTCAGGCTATATCTTCCGTCAGCGCCACTCCACAAGAGGCTGAGTTTTTAAAAACTGTTGCCGAGCAATATATTTTGGCCCAATTCCAAAACCAAGATTATGGCGACAAGAAAATTGAGGTAAAGGCAGGAAAGCTTGATGAGCGTCGTAATTATGGTGGCCGTTGTACAGGTTATTTAACTGCTGAGTTAAAAGGTAGTGAAATTAAAAGCACCTCTCAAGTAAAGATAACTTGTTCTAAGCCAGAGAACTCTTACACCATATATGTGCCTGTAAAAGTTGCTATGCTCTCTCCTGCTTTAGTAGCATCAAGAAATCTTACTCGTGGTAGCATTATTGGCTCCTCAGACTTAAAGACTATCTATTTAAATGATGATACTAATTTAACTACAGCTGTATCTGACCCTAATATTTTAGTGGGCTCTCGTTTAAAGCGTGATGTTAAAGAGGGTGACCAAATACGTTCCAACTCTTTTTGCGTAGTTTGTAAAAATGATAAGGTCAGTATTGTTGCTAAAAGTCATGGTTTAGCCTTGAAGACTACAGGTATTGCGCTTGAAGATGGTGGCATTAATCAAGCTATTAGAGTGCGTAATCTTAAGTCACAAAAGGTAGTGTCGGCAGTAGTCTCTGCACCATCTGAGGTTCAAGTAGTTTTCTAAATATATTTATATCTATTTAGTTAATAAATTTGGAGCAATTGCAGTTTTTTTGTGAAAGTTCCAAAATGGTGCTTAGAAAATTTTTGATTTCTTACTAAGAGGTAAAAAGGTCAAATTTGGCTCACATACAAATGTGGCCAATAAGATTTTGGCTAAACTTATAGCTAATTGTGATGGCTGTCGAACAATTAATTAAAATTTTTTAAATTTTTTTTGATATAAGCCTTTAGAAAAGATATTGCCATCCGTTAGATTAATCAAAGGAAATGAAATTGTAGTGATTTCTTTCTTATCAAGAATTACAATTTCCGCCTCTAAGTATAAAGAAAGAGATATCTAAAGAGCTTCTTTAGATTAATGCGCATCAAAGCCAGTATTAATTGGTTTACTAAGTCCAAGCTAACTAGCTAAGTTAGTTGATGATGCAGATAGTTAATATTGAATTGTTAGCAAGATTTTGATTTAAGAAGTTTTAAGAGGGATAACAACATGGCAATCGACATCTTACGTGATCATGCGATTAAGGCCATGCCCGAGAATGTGGCTCAAGCCCGTAGAGCTACTACCCAACAAGCTAAAGCAGCGGTTAAGCCAGTTTCTGTACCTTCTGCTCCTAGCATTGATGACGTAGTTTTTACCGAGAAGGCCAAAACACTTTCCAAGGCAGCCGATATTGCCAAGAGATCTGACGGTATTGATTACGAGAAAGTAGCTGCCCTCAAGCAGCAGTACGAGAATGGTACCTTGGAGTTCGATTTCGAGCGTGTAGCTGAGAAAATGATTGCTTCAGAAAATTCTCTAGCAAGTATTTTCTAAACAATTTTGGTCACAAGGGCATGTCTATGCACCTTGTTACCCCTTAAAAGAGCCGCAATGCTTTTAGCAAAGCGGTTTTTTTGTTTTCTGACAGGCAAAACTGTAATTGCATAAGTTCTGTTATTTTTGCGTTTTGCTTGTGATTTTACTCACAGCCTAAGTAAGATAAAGTTCTTTTTATAGCTATAATATATTTTTGACAATCAAAATAGCCCAAATATTTAGCGATAAATTTAATCAATTTTTCTTGGTGCTATTGCTCAGTCTTACTATGGTTTTGCATAGTTGTATAATGGCTTAAATATTGTTTTTTTACCATTATATGAGCGCATCAAAACATGTAATATTAGTGAGATATTGTGAAGCAATGAGCCTATATTAAAGGCTTGATCTAAGTCATGCTAGATATAATAATAGCTAGGTATGGAATTTGTGTCACTAACATCCATATGCTTGAGGCTTTATTTGGATGTATTTGTTGTAAAGTGCGTGGTCAGCCTTTTATGCCATGCGTGCCTGCAAAAACAGGCTAACTACATTAATTTTGATGACATAATATAGATTTTGCGATTGTGAGTAGACCTAACGTGGTTGTCAGTTGGGTAATAATTTTTTTTCTGGGACTTTTTGCAAAGTAAGGGGATTTAGATGGCTGGCGTAATGGATAAAGTCAATCAGCTAACTGAGCTGGTTGGTCAAAACAGAATGGAGTTATTACTCTTTAGACTGTCTGGTCTATCACAGCGTTATGGTATTAACGTATTTAAAGTACGCGAGGTGCTACCTTGTCCTCGTCTTACTGTTATGCCTCGTCTCCACCAATTTGTAATTGGTGTTGCTCATATTCGTGGTAATACTCTTTCAGTTATCGATCTAGCTTATGCAATTGGCGGTCGTCCAACTAAGAATTACGACAAGTGCTATATCATTATTGCTGAGTATAACCGTTCAACTCACGCTTTCTTAGTATCTAATGTTGAGCGTATTATTAACATGAATTGGAATAAGATCATGCCTCCTCCAAAGGGTGCTGGTCACTCCAATTACATGACTGCAGTAACTGAGGTTGACGGTGAGTTAATTGAGATCTTAGACGTAGAAAAGATCTTAGATGAAATTACTCCTATTAGCTCTCATATGGAGTCTGATGCTATCAAGAATCTTCGCGTACCTGAGGGTACCAGAGTATTGGTTGCTGATGACTCTAAGATTGCACTTAAGCAAGTTAAGCGTGCCCTTACCGAAATTGGTGTGGATGTTATGGAAGCACATGATGGTAAGGAAGCTCTTGATATGCTTAATGACTTAGTTAAGAATGGTCATAAGATTCAAGAAACCATAAGCCTCGTTATTTCTGACGTTGAAATGCCAGAAATGGACGGCTATACCTTATGTGCTAACATTAGAAACTCACCACAACTACGTGATCTTTATGTAATTTTACATACTTCTTTATCTGGTGTGTTCAATCAAAGCATGGTGTCTAAGGCAGGCGCTAATGACTTTATTCCAAAGTTCAATCCAGAAGAGTTAGCCGCAGCTGTAGAAAAGGGTATTGAGTTAGTCACTGAAGGCAAGTCTGGTGCTGATTGTGTAATGCGCTCTAATCAAAGATAAGTTATTGTGTTTTAACCAATTAAACTTACAAAAGCCTAACGCTTATTCTGCAAGGTCTAAGGTTAGGCTTTTTTGCAGCTTAAAGCGCATAATTAAGCTAAAACATAGAATTTGGAGTTTTTTCCATATAGCTATTTCTAGATATGGAAAAATTCATCAATTTAGGCTATATTGCATATTGTTTTTTACTGAAATTAATAGTGTTACATACTAGTATATTTCATTAATGCTTTATGAGCTTATTAAAGCAAATATGCATAACTTTTAGCGTTTTAGCAACTTAAATTTAGCATTAGAGAGAAAGCTTTATTATTTTTCATCTAGCTTTTCTCAAATAAGTGTAATTCTAGTGATAGAATGGACATTCATTTAAATAAGGAGTGCGCTTAGCAAGCTACGTAATCTTTATTAATTAGTTTGCTGATAATGAAAGTTTGTTTATATATAAGCATTCTCCCTTATTTTGTCCTTTCTTAAATATAGGGTAAATAGCCCTAGTAAAAGAATTTTTTATAACAACTCATAACACTAATAGCGTTACAACTTTTTTGAGTGCTTGGCATTTTGATAATGCGCTCAAGAAATTAATAACTTATGCGCTGTTGTATTCTTAAAGAGTTATTTGAAACAATTAGTTTTCTAAGAATAATGCAGCGTATAATTAATGCACTTATATGAGTTGTTAAAGTGAGCTTTGATTGTCAACATAGTTAATCTTGCCAATCAAATTTTGATTTAATAAGGGCTTGAATAGTGCATTACTAATATTCAAGTCTGTTACTAACGATAATCGTCTCGATTATTAAGAGTAATTTCACACTGAGGTTAGTATGACCGATAATCCGCAGAACCGTTTTGGTACAGAATCTAATCCATCAAATACTTTGGTATCTCGTACCACTGGAACTTCTTTATTTGGAAGAAGATCAGCTGAGGACTCAGACAGTCAAAATGTGCCAGCTCGTACCACTGCTAATGCAACTACAGCTCGCCCATCTAACTCTTTGTTTGGCTCACGTACTAGCACTATTAGCAATGTCGCAGGTAAGCCTTTAGCTCCTCACCACCATAAAAGTGGTAATGCTATTGCATCTGTAATGCGTAAGACCACCTCTGGTCCTCAAAGAGCACAGTTTACTCCTTCTGATTATCCTGGTATTACTAAGTTAGCTATTGCTTCTCAAAAAGCTGGATATGATTCTGTAGCTGCTCGTAATCCAGATATTTTACCTACTACCCAAGATCGTCTTCAGGTTCAGTCACGTACTGTATCAAACGAACAATATCGTCGTTTTGCCAAATACATTGAAGATCAAAGTGGTATTGTTTTAGGTGATAACAAGCACTATTTAGTAAATAGCCGTTTATCATCTTTATTATTACGCTTTAAGGTAGCAACCATTGATGAGCTCATTAATCGTGCTATGCAGCCAAATGTCTATAAGGACATTAGCTCTGCTGTAATCGATGCTATGACCACCAATGAAACCTTATGGTTCCGTGATACTTATCCTTACTTAGCTTTAAAGAACTTAATTCTTCCAGAGCTTGCTAAGAGCGCTAAGATGCCAGTTCGTATTTGGTCTGCTGCTTGTTCCTCAGGTCAAGAGCCTTACTCTATTGCTATGATTGTGCAAGAGCAGGCTACAGCCATGAACCACGTAAACCCAGATCAATGTCAGATCATTGGCACTGATATCTCTCCTGAGATGTTAGATCGTTGTCGCTTTGCTCACTATGACAACCATGCCTTAGCTCGTGGTTTAAGTGCTGAGCGTAAAGCACGCTTCTTTAAGCCAACTAAAGATCCAAACGTAATGCGTGTAGACGACAAGATTAAGAACATGGTCAACTTCAAGCAAATGAACCTTTTAGGTTCTTATAGCTTATTAGGCCGTTTTGATATTATCTTCTGTCGTAACGTATTAATTTACTTCTCTAACGAAGTAAAGAGCCAGATCTTAAACAAGTTTGCCGATTGCTTAAATCCTGGTGGTTACTTAATTTTAGGCTCCTCTGAGTCAATTCAGGGCCTTTCTGATAAGTACGAAATGATTCGTTGCAACCCAGGTATTGCTTACCGCTTAAAGTCATAAGCACTTTAATTCTTTAATCTCCATAAGAGCCTGTCCTAAATTTTAGCGACAGGCTCTTTTTTTATATCATCACAGCTACAGCCCAGCCAGCCAGGCTTAGTTCCCAGCTATCCAGGCTGAGCTGAGCTTAGCTGGCCATGACTGTCCTGTCCTGGCTAGGCCCAAACCTGCCTGACCAGTCATATCAGCTATACCATCCTATCCTAAGTATCTTTAGCAATAGAGCATGCACTAGCGCCAGCGTTAGCCTAGCATAAGCGCCCATTCCACTTTCAATTTCAACACTGCCTAACACCTAAGCTTAAGCTTGCTTACCAACATTGATGTTTGGGGGAATTTAGCAATTAAATATGTAAGCGCAAGTTAGCAAGATTGCGAACCTTGGAGCTTTAGATAGTTAATTTTTAGGGCTCTATTTATAGGGGAAATAGTGGAGTTTTGTTGGTTAAGAATGCGATAAATAAGCCTTTTGTGTGACGTGGCACAACTTTTGAAAGAAAGAGGGTATGAAGACTAGATCGTGTTTGATATTTGACACGAGTGGAGATGATTTTAATGGCTGTAAGTTTTGATCAAGTGTTTGGTATTCACCAACACACTATGCGCGTTCGTAATAATCGTGCTGAGGTGTTAGCAGGTAACTTAGCTAACGCAGATACTCCAGGCTTTAAAGCTCGTGATTTAGACTTTGCTGAGGCTTTATCACAGGCTGCCAAATTACAAATGGTGAACAACAATGCTCCTATGACCAAGACTGCAAATGGCCATATGGATATTTCAGATCTTGAAGCTTTAAAAGATCCTAAGATCACCATGAAGTACCGCAATCCATTCCAGCCAGATACTGGTAATGGCAATACTGTAGAAGTAAGTACTGAGCGTATGAATTACATGAGTAACAACATTGAGTATCAAGCAACTTTATCTTTCCTCAATGGTCGTATTTCCAAGCTCAGAAGTGCCTTAAAGGGCGGTCAATAACATTTTAGACCTGTATCTTTGGCTTAGAAGCAGTTAATTTTGTCCCCAGCATTAAAGAGATTTTTTTAAATATAAAGAGAGATATTGTTTTATCTGGGGCTAAGTAGAATTTTAGAGAGTCATTATGAGCGTTTTTAGAATTTTAGATATTGCTGGTACTTCCATGAATGCACAGTCAGTGCGTTTAAATGCTACAGCCTCCAACTTAGCTAATGCTGAGTCCGTATCATCATCTGTTGAAGAGACCTATAAGGCTCGTCGTCCTTTATTCTCCGCTGCTTGGGAAGAAGCTTTAGCTCGCAACCAACAACAAGGTGAGCCTTGCGATCCAGTTACTGGTGAGCCTTATGGTATTGGTGTTTCCTTAAAGGGTGTGATTGAGTCCGATGCTGCTGCTATTCGTGAGTTCAATCCTAACCACCCATTAGCTGATGCTGACGGTTATATTTATCGTCCAAACATTAATCCTGTTGAGGAAATGGCTGATATGATGAGTGCCCAACGCTCTTATCAAACAGCTGTACAGGTAGCCGACAGTGCTAAGAGCATGTTGCTTCAAACTTTACGTTTAGGTCAAAGCTAATTATTGTAATTTGCTAGTTTCCCTAGTTTTCATACAAAAAAATCGCCCTATTAGACAATAGAGCGATTTTTTTTGCTTATGCAAAATAAAAAATTAATCACCGTATTCTGGAAGGATAATTTCTTTGCCAATAGCAAAGAAGTGGCCACCAGCTACATAGTGTAGAGTACGCAACTCATCAGGAGCTTGATCAAAGTGCCAATGATTGTTGCTGTAGACTCTAGAGTCGCTAACTACACGAACGCATTTACCAAAGATCATCTCATAAGGGTTGTCGCTATGCTGATCTTTAATGACCTCATACTCTAAGTAAGCTGCACAGCCTTTGACTAAAGGAATACTAAAGCCTGGCTCATTAATAAGCTCAATATCGCAGTGTTCCATCTTATTAGGATCATCATTTTTAGAAATAGAGCCTAATTTCATAGTCTGCTCAACAATAGAAGCTGTTGGATAGCACAAGATAAACTTACCTGATTTTTCGATAAGCTTGCGGGTGTAGTGATCGCCAGCAACTACAGCATAGCCTTTATCATAATCGCACACGCCTGCCCAAGCAGCAGCCATATAGTCTAAATCGCCCTCATGCTGAGCGCCAATTAGAGTAGTGGCTCCAATGCCTAAAATACGATAGGACTTCAATACGTCTTGTTCTTGCAAAATGCTCATAAAAAACCTTAGTCTAAAATAGAGATGTTGTATTTGAAAGATTCAATATTATTGAAAACTAGTATAAAACTATCTTACAGATAAGAGCCTAGCATATTCTCTTATTCGAGCATAAATGAAAAAATTATAATAAGTTCGAGGAACAAATTATTAATTTGGCACAATTCATGTATAAAACCTAAGTTAGTGTGTTCTTAGCTTATAAGTAATAGTTTTAAGAGCAAAAACAGTCAAATATTAGTGTTTGATTGTTCTATAGCCTAATGCGAGGAATGATATGGCAGGCTCAGTTATTAATAGTTTGGCAGATGCCAGCTATCGTAGTTTGGATGCATATCCAACCACTTTTTATAATGATGGTTCCAATGGTTTAGCCAAAGTAGCTAATAATACCCGCGCTGGCGGTTCAAACCCTAGTACTAATGGTAGTAATAGCAATAACTCCAACTTTGACTATGGTTCTGCTGGCGTTCAAACTCAAGAGAATGCTATTAAAGAGGCATCTTCTAAGGTTAAAGATCAAGTTTTATCCCAAGAAGACTTCTTAAAACTCTTAACCACTCAGCTTCAAGCCCAGGATCCTACTAAGCCTGCTGATAACAATCAGTTGGTTACTCAGATGTCACAACTTTCCATGGTAGAGAGCTTAAACTCTATTAATACCAATATGGATAACGTGCTCTCTCAAGTAGGTACAACAGCAGCTATGAATGCTACCAATTTGATTGGTACTTATGTATATACTGATCAAAACAAGGCCTACTATGGTGGCAGCGCCTCTTCTCCTGCTCTTTGGGCAGTAGATGCAGGTGAGAATACTTACTCTAATGTTAAGCTGACCATTAAGGACGCAGTAACAGGAGAGGTAGTTTATAAAGATGAAGCTAACTCTCTTACTGGTGAAATTAAGTATGGTTGGCCAGGAATTTTCTCTCCTGATGGCCCTGTAAAACCAGAGGCTAAGCCTGATGGCAATGGTAGTGATACCTCTACTGATGGTAGCACCACTCCTAATACCGATAATGGTACTAAGATTGCTGAAAATGCCATTGCAGGTGAAGGTGGTGATGCTAATGGCGGTGCTGGTGGCGCTGGCGGTTCAGGCAGCTCTGGCTCTGGCTCTGGTTCTGGTAATGGCAACTCTGGAAACGGAGACTCTAAGCCAGATGCTGATGGTGAAGAGAACAAATATACCTTCTGTAATTCAGGCCGTTATGTTATCGAAGTAACAGGTGTTGACTCTAGCGGTAAGACCGTAAGTATTCCTGTTAAGGCTTTAGGTTTCGTATCCTCTGTATCTTTAGGTAAGACCTTATCTGATACTAAGCTTAACCTCAATGGTATGGGCGAAATTCCATTCGACAAGGCAAATCGCGTTACCTTGTAATCTAAAAGTTTTAACTAACTTTAATCCTCGCAAAAGGCCAGCATTAGCTGGCCTTTTGTATTGGTGCTAACCAAAGAAAACAGAGTCAGCACCACCACCACAATAATCATTATTATCCTTTCAAATCATCTCCCTAGAGATCGTATTTATGGCAGCGCTCAAGCGCAGCGACACATCACAGTTCTTAAAGCACTAAGCCTCCAGAAAAGCTGCTACAGTACAAAATCAAAAGCCAAGCTACTATGTTAGAGCGTCGACAGCACAGCGCTAGCGCAGCGTAGCGCTATGGTGCAATACCTAAAACGCTGAGGGTAGAGCGCTCAGTAGGGGCAGTGAACTTTGAGAGTAGGTCTTAAGGAGCTGTAGTGTAGGGTATCTATTTTTTTAGTACAAAAAATTTATTAGTAGTTCAAAAAACTGACTTTTATATATGTAAAAGCCGCATATATATGCCGTTTATTGGCCATGGCACAGCCCTTGCTGTAGAGACTGTGATCTAATGATTTTTTGGAGGGGTTATGGACAACTTATTATGGGTCGCAATGGCGGGTGCCAAGGAAAACTTTCACTCCTTGTCAGTTCGTTCTAACAATTTAGCAAATGCCAATACCACTGGTTTTAAGGCTGAGTTTGAGAACACTCGCGCTATGAGCGTCTTTGGTAATGCGTTCCCTACTCGTGCTTTTGCTATGACTGAAATGCCTGGCTACAACTTTGATGGTGGTGCCATGCAAACTACTGGTCGTACTTTGGATGTTGCGCTGCAAGGCGATGGCTTTATTGCTGTACGTGATAACCAAGGTGGTGAGGCCTATACTCGTTATGGCAACTTGTCTATTGGTTCTGATGGTGTTTTGCGCACCTCAAACGGCCTAGACGTTTTAGATGAAAATGGTAACCAAATTGTTTTACCTGCTCCATTAGATCAAATTGATATTAATTCCGATGGTTATATCACTGGCAAGCCAATGGGCGCAGATGCCAACGTGGTTGAAACCTATCAACGCATCAAGTTAGTTAATCCAGATGTCAGAACCATTGAAAAAGGTTATGACGGATTATTCCGCTCCCGTAATGGCGCTATTTTAGAAATGGACGAAGCAGTTGCTCTGCAAAGCGGTATGTTAGAGGCTTCTAACGTAAACCCTGTCGAAGAATTGACTAGTCTAATTCGCATTCAGCGTCAGTACGATACTCAAGTAAAAATGATGCAATCTGCCGGCGAGATGGACGACGCGCAGAACCGTTTATTAAGCTTTGATTAAAGAGGCTACTAATCATGATCCCAGCTTTATGGATTTGTAAGACTGGTTTGGACAGCCAGCAGACTAATATTTCTGTTACTTCAAATAACTTGGCTAACGCCTCAACTGTAGGTTATAAGAAGAGCCGTGCTATTTTCGAAGATCTTTTATACCAAAAGGTTAATCAGCCAGGCGGTCGTTCCACTGCTGACTCCTTCTTACCTGAAGGTTTAATGGTTGGTGCTGGTTCTCGAGTTGTTGCTACCCAAAAGAACTTTGCTCAAGGTGATGTTGAGACCACTGATAACACCTTAGATCTTTTAATTAAGGGTGATGGTTTCTTCGAAATTGAGATGCCAGATGGCACCACTGCTTACACCAGAAATGGTCAGTTTACCCGTAATGAAGAAGGTACCTTAGTTACTGCTGAGGGCTATACCTTATTACCTCAAATCACCATCCCAGAAGATGCAACTGGTATTAGCATTTCTACTGATGGTCAGGTTTCAGTACAAACAGCTGGTCAGACCCAAGCTCAAGACATTGGTCAGATCACTGTAACTAACTTTATTAATCCAGCTGGTTTAGAGCCAATTGGTAATAACCTCTACTTAGAGACCTCTGCCTCTGGTAACCCAATCCAGGGTGTAGCTGGTGAAAATGGTATTGGTACTATTCGTCAAGGCCAGTTAGAAACTTCTAACGTTAAGGTAACTGAGGAATTAGTTAACTTAATTCAGGCACAACGTGTTTATGAAATGAACTCCAAGGTGCTCACCACTGTAGACACCATGATGGGTTCATTAATTCAGTCAGTTTAAGATATGCTTAAGCTTGCTAGGTATTTAGCAAGCTTTAGTTAATAGCTTATGACAACTTTGTCACTGAACAATATATGGTGTTGTAATGGCGAATATTAAAGTTTGTTTGCTAGCTGCTGTTTTCCCTTTCATGTTAACAGGCTGTGCTTTGGATGCTATGGGCCCTCAGCCAGATGATCCAGATTTTGCTCCTGCATTGCCTGAAGAGGACTACACTACAGCTGTACCAAGCGGAAGTTTGTTTAATCCATATTCGTCGAATAATGGCTTATATACAGACACCCGTGCACATAAAGTTGGCGATCTTATTAGTGTTACCTTAGACGAGCGTACCACTGCATCTAAAAATGCTGGAACCTCTATGGGTAAGGAAAATAGCATTAATATGGGTATCTTAAATATAGGCGGTCGTCCAGTTACCGCTCATGGTTATGATACCTCTGTAGGTCTTACTAATAGTTCTGACTTTGCAGGATCTTCTGATGCCAGCCAGTCAAATCGTTTGAGTGGTAATATTTCCGTAAGCGTAGTTAAGGTATTGGCTAATGGTAATCTAGTAGTTCGTGGTGAAAAGTGGTTAATGCTTAACAACGGTAATGAATATATCCGTGTAACTGGCATTGTCCGCTCCGAGGATGTTAGCTCGGACAATACAGTGTCATCACAACGAATTGCTAATGCTCGTATTCAATACGGTGGTACAGGTGATTTTGCTAATACCCAAGAGCGTGGCTTAATTAGCAAGTTCTTTAATAGTGCTTTTAATATTTTCTTCTAAGCTATTAAAGTTTGAGCTAAGAACAAAGTCCAAGGAACGGATATGCGTATCTTTAAGTATTTTATAACGCTAGCCTGCATATTAGTTGTAGCTTTAAGCAGTGCGCAAAGCACTCGCCTTAAGGATTTAGCTAGTGTACAAGGTGTACGCTCTAACCAATTGGTTGGTTATGGTTTGGTAGCTGGTCTTGCAGGAACTGGTGAGAGTAACTCTAAGTTTACTGAGCAGTCATTCCGCTCTATGTTGAATAACTTTGGTATTAAGATTCCAGAGAATGTCAGCATTAAAATTTCAGACGTTGCTCCTGTAGTTGTTCATGCTGAAATGCCTCCTTTTGCTAAACCAGGTCAAAATATTGATGTAACTGTATCTGCAATTGGTGAGGCTGACTCCTTACGTGGCGGCTCATTACTTCAAACCATGTTAAGAGGTATTGACGGTAATGTGTATGCTATTGCACAAGGCTCCTTAGTAGTAGGTGGCTTAGGTGTAGAGGGTGCTGATGGTTCTCGAGTAACTGTTAATACTCCTACCGTAGGTCGTATTGTTAATGGTGCTACAGTAGAGCGTGAAATTCCTAACGATTTCAACTTAACTGATAGTATTACTTTTAACTTAGATCGTGCTGACTTTACCACTGCTAAGAATGTAGCTGATACCATCAATAATATTTACGGCGTAGGCTCTGCCTTAGCTCAAGATGCTGTATCCATTCGTGTGACTGCTCCTAGAGATCCTAGCAAGCGTGTTGAATTTCTCAGTGCTCTAGAAAACTTAGATATTGTTGAGGGCAAAGAAGAAGCTCGTATCGTAGTTAACTCTCGCACTGGAACTATTGTTGTAGGCTCTAATGTTCGTTTACGCCCAGTTGCAGTTACCCATGGTGGTTTAACTGTTACTGTAAACGAAGATCCTCAAGTTTCTCAGCCTGCTCCATTTAGTCAGGGTCGTACTACTGTAGTACCAAACTCAAATATTGCAGTAGAAGAGAAGCAAGGCCGTATGTTTAAGCTCGATACTGGAGCAACTTTGGATGATCTAGTACGTGCAGTAAATGAGGTAGGCTTAGCCCCAGGTGATTTAATGTCAGTATTAGAGGCTTTAGATCAGGCTGGTGCTATTGAAGGCCGCCTAGTAATTATTTAAAAAGTTTCCATCATAATTCAATCTAAACTTATGTAGCCTCATTACTAAGTTTTAGATACCCAAAACGCAGAAGTAACCCTTCTGCGTTTTTTTAACCTTAAATATTTATTAATATCGATATGTACATTAATAGGGCACTGCATTTTAGCTAAGATAGATTATGGTGCAAAATACCCTTTAAAGGCATTAAAACGATGCGTAATGCTAAAATGAGGCCTTATTATATTAGAGCAGAGCATCAAGCAACTTAGGAGATGACTAGCTAAGTTAAATGCTGGTTTGTAGCT
Source organism: Anaerobiospirillum sp. NML120448 (assembly GCF_023050945.1). GTDB lineage: Bacteria > Pseudomonadota > Gammaproteobacteria > Enterobacterales > Succinivibrionaceae > Anaerobiospirillum. Next base: position 48,908 of record NZ_JALKIM010000002.1, read on the forward strand.
GTACTCTGTGTAAGTATTGGTCTTGTTAGTAATAGGAAAAGATGATGTTTAAGAAAACTTTACTAGCTTTAGCTCTTAGTGTCTCTGCCGCTGCTTTATCTACCCAAGCTTTTGCAGAAACATTAAAGGTAGGTACTCACCCAACATTTGCTCCTTTTGAGTTTTCTGATCAAGATGGTAATGTCATTGGTTTTGATCTTGATGTGATTAAAGCTATTGCCAAAGCTAATGGCGATGAGATTCAAATTGAATCTATGCCTTTTGATGGTTTAATCCCATCTTTATTAACTGGTAATATCGATGTCATTATTTCTGGTATGACTATTACTGATGCTCGTAAAAAGCGTGTTTTATTCACTGATGGTTATTATGACTCCAACCTCTCTTACTTAATTAAGAAAGATAAGGCTGACGTTTATACCTCTGCTGAAGCTTTAAAGGGTAAGACTGTTTGTGTTCAAATTGGCACCACTGGTCACGCTTTTGCTGACACTATTACCCCAGGTAATGTTAAAGCTTTAAACAATGAGTCTGATGCTATTTTAGAGCTTTCTAATGGCGGCTGTGAGGCTGTAATTAACGATCGCCCTGTAAATCTTTATTATTTAAAGAAGTCTAATCTTGATACTTTAGTAGACGTTGTTGATCCTAAGTTCAAGGAAAATGTAGATTCATTTGGTATTGCCGTACGTAAGGGCAATAATGAGTTATTAGAGAAGTTAAACAAGGGCCTCAAAGACCTCCAAGCCTCTGGAGAGCTTGATAAGATCCACATAAAGTGGTTTGGCCAAAGCTCTAAAGAGCAAGCAGCAGAAGCTCCTGATGCACAAGAGCCAGCTGCAGAGGCTCCTGCAGCACAAGATGCTGCTAAAGAAGCTTAATTTAAAGCTTATTGCTTAACAATAATGAAAAAGCCTGACTTTTAGATATTCTATAAAGTCAGGTTTTTTATTTGCCTCCTGCCAAAAAAACATCTCATTTGGCAACATGCACTTTGCCCCAAAAGAGGCCTATCCAACCGCCACGCCGTACATACTTTGATGCTCTTACCAAGCACACAAGTAAAGTCATCCCTTAAGGCCAAGCTCTGCAACGTTATAGCCTGAGTTTTAGCAAAATGTAGCTGAGTTGAGTGAAGTGAAGTTAAGTGCATCTGGCAACTGCTGGGCATTATCAAAGTAAGCAGAACTGAGAGTAGTGAACAGGATGGAGCTGGGCTTAAGTTAAGCTGAATGCAGCGGAATAAAGCGAAGTAAAGTGCAGTGGAACTAAGTGGAGCTGAGAGGAGCTCAGCGAAGTGCAGTGCAGCGCAGCGGAGCAGAGCGGAGTGGAGTGGGATGTGGGCTAGAAAATAAAAAGGGCACATCTCCTAGAAGGAGACACACCCATGGTCACACCTCCTGCATGTAGAGATGTGTAATTGAGACAAGGTTTAACTTTTAATGCCGTATTACATTTTAATTAAGCCCTCTAAAGAGCAGTAATGCTTACAGATAATAAGCTAAGCTAAGAGCATAGACATAGCAATGAATATGGCTATGGTCTTAGAGCTCCTCATTTAAAAGCGCAGCTTGTAGCTGCGCCTTAGAGGCTCTATAAGTTGGCCTTATGAGCAAGGAGTAAGATACTCCTTGCTTAAGTTTTTTATAGAGCTTTGCAAAAGAAGCTAATATTATCTTAGTTCTTCTTACGATACTTACCCATATCGATAGCAACAGCGGTAGCAATAATGATACCCTTAATAACTTGTTGCCACATTGGGGATACGGAAATGAACTGTAAGCCGTAGGTAATAATGGTGAATACGAACACACCAGCAATAATGCCTGATACAGTTGCAATACCACCCATCAAGGAAACGCCGCCTACTACGCAAGCTGCGATAGCGTCAAGCTCATAGCCCATACCATATTGGTTGGTAGCACCAGCAGTACGTGCAGCTTCAAGCACACCAGCAATACCGTATAAACCAGCAGCTAAAACGAAGATGAAGAGGTTGGTAGCATATACGTTAACACCAGCAACAACGGCAGCTTCACGGTTACCACCTAAAGCATATACGTTCTTACCAAATACAGTCTTGTTAAGTACGAACCAAATAATTACAGTGATAGTTGCAGCAATTGGAATCAAGATTGATATACCAGGGAAGCCGCCACCTTGGAAGAACTTGGTTTGACCTAAAGCTGCAAAGTCTGGACGAACACCACCGATTGGCTGTGAGTTGTTTGGTGGAAGATCGAAGTATAAAGAGCAGCTACCATATACGATTACGGAGGTTGCTAAGGTTGCAATGAATGGGTGCATTTCATATTGAGCTACCAAGAAGCCATTGAGAGCACCGAACATCATACAGATACATACTGCTACCAAGATTGGGATGAATAATGGTAACTGAGCTAATTCTGGGAAGAAGCGGTTGCCATAATCAGCAGTCTGTAACATAGAGGTTGAAATAACGGCAGCTAAGCCTACGATACGACCAGCAGAAAGGTCACATCCTGCAATAATCAAGGTAAAGCAGATACCAAGTGCAATAATAAGCTTAGTTGAGGATTGGGTCATAATGTCTAATACAACTCGAATCTGCATGAAGCGAGGCTGTAAGAAACAAATGATCAATACCAAGACCACCATCGCAATAATAATTGCATAGTTGGTCAATACATTATTTAAGGTTTTTGCATTAAAAATGATGTCAGGAGCGTTAGCTCTTGGGTGGGTAACACGGTAACCATTTTGTACGGTCATCCATGCACCGATTAACATCATAATAATTGGAAGATCATATAAGGTCTTAATAGAGGCAAAGTAAAGAGCGATGCCTAATAAGATTATACCTACACCAATGCCAGTAAGGGCTTTATAGTAGGAGTTTTGAGAAATTGAATTTGCCATAGAGTCCTCTCTACTTCTTAAAGCTTGAAGCCAAGCGCATAATTTCAACTTGGTCGAAGTGTTCTTTATCAACAAAGCCAGTTACATGACCTTCGCACATAACCATAATGCGATCAGACATACCCATAAGTTCAGGCATTTCTGAGGAAATCATGATAATGGACTTGCCTTGCTTAATTTGATCAAGCATTAAGCTATAGATTTCGTATTTAGCACCAACGTCAATACCACGAGTTGGCTCATCGAAAATAATGATGTCAGAATTAGTTAAGAGCCAACGAGCAATCAACACCTTCTGCTGGTTACCACCAGAGAGGTTCTTAATTGGAGTTTGCAAGTCAGGAGTCTTAACGTGTAATTCCTTACAAGAGCCTTCAGCAGCAGGGATACGCTTTTCGTTATCAAGAATACCCATCTTAGCGAAGCTTTGTTGAGCAGCAATAACAGTATTATCGAGAATGGATAAGATACCGAAAATACCGTTTTGGCGACGCTCTTCGGTTAACAGAGCGATACCATTGCGCTTGGCATCACGTACGGACTTGATATTAATCTCTTTGCCGTTCTTAAAGAGTTGACCTTCTTTTAAGGTACGTAAACCGAAGATAGTTTCTACTAACTCAGTTCTTTGTGCACCAACCAGACCGCCAATACCTAAGATTTCACCACGGTGAAGCTGGAAATTAACATCAACAAAGGAGCGAGGAGCTTCGGCTGTGAAGTTCTTAACTTCAAGTACTACCTCATCGCTAGGCTTATCCTCACGGATAGGGAATCGATTAGACATATCACGACCCACCATCTTGCGGATAATGAAGTCTTGATCGATGTCTTTAGCTAAGTAGGTTCCGATGTACTTACCATCACGCATGATGGTTACATCGTCAGAGATTCGTAAAATTTCTTCCATCTTGTGAGAGATGTAGATAATTGAACGGCCTTCGTCTCTTAGCTTATTAATAATCTTGAACAGATACTCAACTTCGTTCTCAGTTAAGGAAGAAGTTGGCTCGTCCATAATAATAATTTTGGCATCGTAGGAGATAGCACGGGCAATTTCTACTAGCTGAAGCTTAGAAGCAGAAACTTTACCTGCCAGCTCTTTTGGATCTACATCCAGGCCAATGCTTTTGAAAAGATCAACTGTCTTATCAAACATGGCTTGGTGATCTACGAATCCAAATTTAGTTGGGAAACGACCAATCCATACGTTTTCCATAACAGAACGGAAGCGTATAGGGTGGAGCTCTTGGTGAATCATGGAAATACCCATGGCCAGAGCTGCTTTGGTGTTTGGAATGTCGTTAATGGACTTGCCATTGTAAAGAATGGTACCCTCATCAGGGTGATACAGACCAAACAGACATTTCATGAGCGTAGATTTACCAGCACCATTCTCACCCATGAGGGCATGAACAGTACCTGGTCTGACCTTTAGATTGGCATGATCAAGTGCCAATACACCAGGGAAGCGCTTCACGATGTCGTTCATCTCAAGGACGTACTGACTCATGAAAAATGATCCTCTTATCTAATGTAAGATTAAGTTGCAAATATTTGCAGCTCTTAAAACTTTTTCTTGCAATGAGTATGTCTCTAAAGATATTTAAGATCTTCCAAATTTTTCTTGTCAGGACTGAGCTTTCAATACTATTTTCTTTGCATGCATCTAGGCTCTGATAAAACTTAGTTTTATATAACCAAAATCAAAGAAAATTTAAGGACGATGGGATTGTAGGTAAAGCGTTGTTCATCAAGCAGATAAACTTACGTTTAACAACGTTGTTAACAGCTTGATTATATAAACGCGATAAATACTATCGCTTTGTCTTTAACCTTTATGTTGTATGATTGCTCTAAATATCAAAAAAGATAAATAGGCCTGAAAGAAATGGGGAACTTAACTAGGTTAAGCTCCAAAAAATGGGATAACCTTATCTTTTAATGACCTGCATGTACTAGGTACACGCTCACTCTAATTACAATACGACACTTATCTACCATGGGAAAAAATAGTTAAAGAATTGTATTTAATTTAGAGTATCTTTATAGACAACTATCTATTTTTAGCTTGCGCTAAGGAAGTTTTGGTCAAACTCCCTCTCTAGAGATAAAACTTCTGGTTAACCAAAATAATCTTTAGTTTGCCTCTAGACATGTCATTGCAATTAAATAAGCAAGTGAAAAGAACTAAACTTAATCTTATACCTTGTTACTAACAACTAATAAAGTGTAAGTAACGCATTTTAAGAACAGTTAGTACTATTCCTATTGGTTCATAGTTGAGCGTCAGCTTTACTATCAACCGACAATCAGCCCAGTAACACCTATCTTTCAAATTAGTGCATTGTCGTGGCAGTTATGTGCGTTTTATCCTATAAAAACAGGATAACATGACAATGACGCTATAGGGATGACTGCATTGTCGTGCAATTGTGTTTATTTCACGATTATCTCGCACAATAATGCTGACGTTGTCGATTTTTGAAAGATATGTGCAGTAATCTTGACGATCACTGGGCTTTTTATTTAAAGCAGCTAAACAAGTTATTAACTGCTAGCTGCTTTAAAATTCTTTAAGAGAATAAGGAATTACATGAAGTCCTTGTAGTTCTCTTGGGTAACACGTACGTATGGAATCCATACATACTTGCCATCAGTGATCTTGTAGCCAATAGCCTCATCGGTAACTGGCTTGCCTTGAGCAGCTTCGTTAGCGATACGAACAGCGGCGGTACCCTGGTTAACAGCGTCGTTTAAGGAGGTACCTAACAATTGACCCTTAGCAATAGCCTGAAGAGCTGGAGCAGTTGCGTCTACGCCTACAACAGGGACGAACTTGGAAGGATCCTTGCCATCAGTACCGAGGTTGTAGCCCTCAGACTTTAATGCCTCAACAGCACCTAAAGCCATGTCGTCGTTATTAGCAAGAACAGCCTCGATTGCATCAATACCTAAAGAGGTAATGAAGTTCTTCATCTTATCGTGGCCTTGTACCTTATCCCAGTTGGCGTTGTCAGAACCAATCTCAACGATATCAAGACCAGCTTCCTTCATAGCCTTTACGCAGTACTCAGAACGTAAGGTTGCGTCCTGGTGGCCTTGCTCGCCCTTAATTAAGATGTACTGGAGCTTGCCGTCCTTGTTCTTATCTGCCTCTGGGTGGGCCTTGAAGTACTCAGCGATTAACTGACCACCGATGGTGCCTGACTCTTCTGCCTTAGCACCTACGTAGTAGGCCTTGCTCCAACCATCTAAAACAGCCTTATCTGGCTCACGGTTGATGTAAATAATTGGTAAATCAGCAGACTTAGCCTTATCAGCTAATGGGCCAGCAGCACTACGATCTACTGGGTTGATAATTAAAGCATTAACGCCCTTGGTGATGAAGGTATCAACTTGGTCGTTCTGCATTGGCTGACGGTTTTGGGAGTCTACAAGCTCAATCTCAGCGCCAACACTTTCTGCAGCTTTTTGCATGTTGTTACGAACACCAGTCATGAAAGTGTCGTCAAACTTATAAATGCATGAGCCGATAAGTACGTCTTCTGCCTGAGCAGTACCAATAGCAGCGGTTGCAACGAGAGCAGCAGCGATTGCGGTAAGAGACTTCTTCATAGATCTAAGATCCTCCAAAAAAATATGAACTGTCTTAAGGCACTTTCGTCAGCAAATTATCTATTATTGCCTGCCGAACTAAAGTAAGGTCAGGACAACGATATATGATTTAGTTGGAAAGTTAAGTTAAGTTATGCCAAGTGCTTTCCTAACTTGATACCAAATTTATTTGGTAGTGCTTAATTTTTTTTAAATAAGCTACAGCAAAGAAAGTTAGGTTTAATGACTTAGTCATATTGTTCCTTAAGTCATGTACATGATAGTGATTTAGCGTTAGAAAAACTGCGATCATTATCGAAAAAATATTTGATGAATTTTTAAGCGATATAAATGAAGATATAGATATAACAAATAATTTCTATTTCAATAGAATGGCTTATATAAGCCAATGTTACAAAATTTCATGAAAAAGTCGTATACGCTTTCAGTTAGCTAGATTTCTATTTTGTGAATTAGATCACTATTTAAAATTACCAATAAAAGCACATCAATTTTAGCTAAGATTCAATAACTAGTTTTAATAAAGTAAAAAGTCGATATGGCAAACGGTTGTAGGTTAATTTTTAGCAAAAAATAAGGCTAAAAACACCATTTTTGTGCTTTTGCAAAAAAGGCACACCAAATTTCAGTAAAAGCAAATTTTTACAATTTTTTATATAAGCAAAGCTGATTTAAAACACTATCAAAAATAGCGCAAATTCAATCTTAAACAGAAATTTCTATACAATAAAACATGATATATAAGGGAAAATTGCTGTTATTGGTTTTGAAAATAACTAACATTCTAGTGTGAGATGAAATGGGTAGATAAGCAATTAAAGATTGTGAGCAAAAAGAGGTTGCAGGGGCACAAAATATCAGTAGTTAAGTAGGAACTACTTTGTGCGTAATATTAATTTCGGTTAAAGGAAAACAAAAAAAGCCATATACCTGGGTATATGGCTTTTTTGAGAACTATTAATAGAGATTAGATATTAAGCTTGGCTTTAATATTCTCTAAAATTTGGTCGGCGGCGATGCTTTCTTTTTCACCGCTGCGACGGTTCTTGTACTCAATAATACCTTGAGCTAAGCCCTTAGCACCAATGGTAATAACATGAGGAATACCGATAAGCTCCATATCAGAGAACATAACGCCAGCACGCTCATCACGATCATCGTAAAGAACTTCTACGCCTAAAGCCTCTAATTCGTTATAGAGCTTCTCAGAGGCGTTCTTAACTTCCTCTGACTTGCCAAGACCTAAAGCAATGATACCTACAGTAAATGGAGCCATGGAATCAGGCCATACAATGCCCTTATCGTCATGGTGCTGCTCAATAGCGGCAGCAACAACACGGGTTACACCAATACCATAGCAGCCCATCTCCATAGGAATGTTCTTGCCATTCTTGTCAGTTACAGTAGCGCCCATAGCCTCTGAGTACTTGGTGCCAAGCATGAATACTTGACCAACCTCAATACCCTTACGTAATAAGATCTTGCCATGGCCATCAGGGCTTGGATCGCCTTCGACAACATTACGTAAGTCAGCTACTTCATAAGTAGGAATATCACGATCAAAGTTTACATTGATTAAGTGGTGGCCATCTTCGTTAGCACCACAAGCAAAGTTGCTCATGATGTTAGCATTGCGGTCGATAATAATACGACCCTTAAAGCCAACAGGGCCTAAGGAGCCTGGGTGCGCACCAGTAAACTCAAAGATTTCCTCGTCGGTAGCAAACTCTAAAGGATTGGAAACACCAGGGAGCTTGCCAGCTTTAATTTCGTTAAGTTCTTCATTGCCACGTAAGCAAAGCATAATAAGTTCGTACTTGCCATCAGCATCTGGCTCGCCACGAACTAATAAGCTCTTCATAACCTGATTAGACTCAATCTTAAGAGCCTTTGCTGCCTCATCAACAGTATGACAGCCTGGAGTTGGAACCTTAGAGTATGGATCCTTGGCCTCACCACGGCTTTCTAATGGAGCTAAAGCCTCAGCCATTTCAATATTGGCTGCATAATTGGATTCATCAGAGTAAGCAATAGTATCTTCACCAGCATCGGCTAATACTTGGAACTCGTGAGAGTGATTGCCACCAATTGATCCTGTATCTGCTTCTACAGCACGGAAAGTTAAGCCAAGACGAGTAAAGATAGCAGTATAAGCATCGTACATGTCTTGGTAGGTTTGCTCTAAAGACTCGTGATCAACGTGGAAGGAGTAACCATCCTTCATAATGAACTCACGGCCACGCATAACACCAAAACGAGGGCGAACTTCATCACGGAACTTAGTCTGAATTTGATAAAGGTTCATTGGTAATTGGCGAGCAGACTTAATTTCATTACGGCATAAAGCAGTAATTACTTCTTCGTGAGTTGGGCCAAGTACAAACTCGTTTTGCTTACGATCATTTAAGCGGCATAATTCAGGGCCATACTTTACATAACGACCAGACTCACGCCATAAATCAGCAGGCTGAACTACAGGCATTGATAATTCAATAGCACCCTTTTTGTTCATTTCCTCACGGATAATGGCTTCAACCTTGTGTAACACTCTCAAGCCAGTCGGTAACCAGTTGTAAATACCTGATGCTACCTGACGAATTAAGCCAGCACGGAGCATTAAACGGTGGCTATCAACTACAGCCTCAACTGGATTCTCTTTTAATGTTGAGAGTAAATAACGACTAGTGCGCATGGATGAATTAAACCCTAATCAAATTACACTGGCAGCTAATAAAGAGCTGTCATTTAAACAATGCCAATTGTGTCAGCTAAACAACAAATGGCTTTCTACTAAGCTAGATGAGCAACTTAGTGATAGATTGCAAAAGTAAAAACTTATAATTTGTAGATCATACTTTTGCAATCCATCACGCAAAATAGTTGTATATCAGGATATTAAGCCCCTTAAGTAGGAGGCTAATAAATAAGGTCTAGCCTCGCTCAAAAATAAAACTTTGTGAGCTAATGCGCAATTATATCAGATTGCTATTTGTAGCGCAGGAAAGCTTGAATTTATGTTTTTTATCAGATAACTATTAGTTCGCCTTTATGAGTTTATTTTTCCTTGAGAATTTCTTATTTGTGATGTTTAATGTAAGAGGAATTTAACGCAATCTTGCTAATATACTAATTTTGCTTAATAGTTAGCTCCAATCTAGCTAAAGCACTTGGCTCGTCAAAGTTAGTAATACATTCAGTATCTTTTAGGATCACGCTTAAATTTTCTTTCTTTTTCGTTAGCTATTGAGGTGTTTTGATGGTTTACTTAGTTTCATTTGGCATTTTCATTCTTTTTGTTGGTTGTCTTGCTATCAGCTTAATTTTCAAGCGTGGTGGTCTAAAGAGTGAAAGCGAAGCCCACGAGCTTTTAGAGGGCTTAAGCTGTGCTGCTTGTACTAATAGCTCATGTGGTTTCCAAGGTCAAAAACGCAAGCCAACTAAGAAGTGCTTAAGTCAGGCTGATGCTGATGACAAGGATGCCAATATTGCATTTAAGCAAGTTTAAGTGAGTTTTGAAAAAATTAGAGCTAGTTAGTTTTTACTAAAAAATTAGCAAGAATACCCCTGCCTTGAGTAAAGCTAAAAACATATAGCCAAGCTACGCAGGGGTTTAATTTGCCTAAAATTTGGCATATACCTTTATTTTTTCCTGCCTTTGATTTTTTACATGCTTTATCAGTCAATGCTATTGCTATAGCTCGACCAATATTATTATCAATATCAATATGCCGTGGCTTGATTAGATAAATCTTGATGAATATAGGATTTTGTCAAAATCAACATCCTTAGAGCCAGAACCTCTATAGTGCTCTCCTGAGCACGGCAAGGCTCCATGCGCTGTTGCGCATTAGCAGCAGTGGCGCAATTGCGCAGTGGAGCAGTGGCGCAAGCTTTGCGCTGGAGCATAAGCTTGCTAAGGAGATGGGGGACAGGACTGCGATGGTTTAGTAGGAGTGAGTAATACCAATTGGAGAGCTGGTGTAAGGGACTTGAGATGGTGGTGCTTGGTTGAGAGGTAAAACATAGTTTTAAATTTACAAGTGTAGACTATTACTTACATGTGTAGGTTTGTGACTAACTCAAAACAAAATATTTGTTGTAATATTAATTAACATTCTATGTGAGTCTTAGTTGGGGGCAAAGTGATGAAATATAAAAAAGGCCTAACCTTATTATCAGCTGGCGTAATGGCAGCTGTTTTGTCTTTAGGTGTTACTGGTTGTAATGAAAAAACACAGCCACAAGCTACTGATATAGTGGCAGAAAAAACCACTCAGGTTACCAAGCTTGAAGGTAAAACTTTTGGCACTTTTTATTACATCACAGTACCAGGAGGCTATCCAGGCGGTAAAGAAACTTTACAAAAAGATGCTGAATTTGTTTTTAAGAAAGTTTCTGATGCTATTTCAACATTCGATAAAAACGCTGAAATTGCTCGCTTTAATGACTTTAAGAGTACTGAGGACTTTGTAATTTCAGGCTATCTAGCAAATATTATAGAAGAAGTATCTCGCCAATCATTACGTGTTGATCAGGCCATGGATCCAACAGTAGGCCCGTTAGTAAATTTATGGGGCTTTGGCCCATCAGGAGATATCAAGAAATCTCCAACTGATGAGTTAATTGCTCAAACTAAGAGCTATGTAGGATTGGATAAATTTGAGCTTCGCAGAGCTGGCAATACTGCTTATTTGCGTAAAGCTGATCCACGAGTAGCTTTAGATTTATCTACCATTGGTGAGGGTTTAGCTGCTGACGAGTTAGCTGCCTTAATGGACGAAAAGAATATTCCTAGCTATATGATTGCTGTAGCAGGAGCTATTCGCTCTAAAGGTGGTAATGCTGATGGTAAGTTGTGGCGTGTTGGTGTAGAAGATCCATTAAGCCAAGGTGCCAAGGTATTCCAAGTAGTTTGTCCACAAGGCATGGCTATTTCAACTGCTGGATCTTATCGTAATTTCTTCCTAGATGAAGACACTAATAAGTTCTACTCCCACGTAATTGACACTAAGACTGGTCGTCCTATTGATCACCGTACTGTTTCCGTAACCGTAATTGATAAGAGTGCTATGGTTACTGATGCCTTAGATACTGGTTTATTAGTGCTAGGCGCTCAAGAGGCTGTACAGTGGGGAAACAAAAACAGCACTCCAGTTTATGCTATCGAAATTGATGACGAAGGCAAACAAGTAGCTACTTACTCTCGTGCTTTTGAACCATACTTAAAGTGTGTGGTTAATCAGAATATTGCGACAGCTGCACCACCTGCTCAAGGTAGCAATTAAGATTAGTTAAATTATTTTGTATGATAAGGGCCAAGTTTCTATTAACAGTAGAGCTTGGCCTTTGTTATATATTAGATAAGATAGTATCATTGGATAGGTTAAGCTTAATAGGCTTTAGCTAGATAGGTGGGCCTATTAGAGCTATTTAGTTGGTAGTTTATAAATCATTATTCGCAGCTTGAGCTGCATACCTTCAATGGGTTTAACATGCATATTCACATCTTAGGAATTTGTGGCACCTTTATGGGCGGTATAGCCTTAATTGCCAAACAAGCAGGACATAAGGTAACTGGTTCAGATCAAAATGTTTATCCTCCTATGAGTGATGAGCTTAAAGAGGCTGGTATTGAGATTTATCAAGGCTATGGTGCTGAACAATTAGATTGCAAGCCTGATTTAATCGTGGTGGGCAATGTAATAAAGCGTGGTATGCCTGTAATTGAGCGTATGCTTGATGAGCGTTTCAATTATGTCTCTGGCCCTGGCTTTTTAGAAGATCTCTATTTACGCTCTAAGACAGTGTTAGCTGTCTCTGGTACCCATGGCAAAACTACCACAAGTGCTATGCTCACTTGGATTTTAGAATATGCTAAGAAAAATCCTGGTTTTTTAGTAGGTGGTATTCCAGAAAACTTTGGTTATTCAGCACGCAGCAGCGATAGCGAGTATTTCGTTATTGAAGCTGATGAATATGACTGTGCTTTCTTTGATAAGAGATCTAAGTTTGTTCATTACCATCCTAATATTGCCATTATTAATAATATTGAATTTGACCATGCTGATATCTTTAATTCCATTGAAGATATTAAAAAGCAATTCCATCAGATGGTAAGAATTATTCCATCCTCAGGCACAGTAATTTATCCTGCCCATGATCAAAATGTGGTTGATACTATCAAGAAAGGTTTATGGTCTAAGCCTTTAGCTGTGGGTGATAGCTCCTGCCCTTATCAGCTTAGAATTGATAAAGAAGATGGTTCTAAGTTTAGTGTTTTAGACACTATTGGTGAGCTCTTATGCTCAGTAGAGCTTAAGGCTACAGGTTTGCATAATGCTCACAATGCTTTTATGGCCTTATTAGCCGCTCATGAGGTAGGGGTAGACTTTAAAGAAGGTGCCCAGGCTTTAGGTAAATTCAAAATGCCAAAGCGCCGTATGGAGTTAGTAGGTGAGATTGGTAATATCAAGGTCTATGACGACTTTGCTCATCATCCAACAGCAATTGCTACTACTATCGAGGGCCTTCGTAAGAGTGTGGGTGCAGATAAACACATTATTTGTGTGTTTGAGCCACGCTCTAACTCTATGAAAATGGGTGCCAATAGCGAGCTGTTAGGTGCTTCATTTAAAGATGCTGATGAAGTCTTTGTCTATCAAAATGAAGCTGTAAGCTGGGATATGTCTATCTTAGTACGTGATTGTCCTAAGCCATTAACTATTGTTGATACCAATACTGCTGACTTGATTGCTCAAGTGGTGGCGGCTGCTACAGCTGCGGCTACTAAAGATAACACCTACGTTATTGTAATGAGTAATGGTGGTTTTGAGAACGTCAAGGGACGCTTGGTGGAAGCTTTAAAACAAGCTAATAATCTCTAAGATGAAAAAAGGCACAAAATATTAATTTTGTGCCTTTTTTTAGCTAAGCTAAAGCAAAACTTTAAACTTGCTCTAAAGCTTGCTTAAGATCAGCAATAATGTCCTGTACATCTTCTAAACCTACAGATAAACGTACTGAGCCAGGGCAAATACCTGCATTCTTTAATTGTTCATCAGTAAGCTGACGGTGAGTAGAGCTAGCTGGGTGAAGAACGCAGCTCTTAATATCAGCTACGTGTACCTTTAAGTTAATGAGCTTAAGGCTATCAATAAAGCGAGCACCAGCGTCACGACCACCCTTTAAGTTAAATGAAATTACACCAGAGGCACCCTTTGGTAGGTACTTCTTAGCTAATTCGTAATCGCTAGAACTCTCTAATAGAGGATAAGAGATAGACTCAATCTTATCGCAGCCCTCAAGATATTTAGCTACTTGAAGGGCATTGGAGCAATAGCGCTCCATACGTAAAGGCAGGGTTTCTAAGCCCTGATTAATATAAAAAGCATTTTGTGGGCTTTGTAAACAGCCTAGATCACGAATTAATTGGGCACGTGCTTTAACAATATAAGCAGCTTTGCCAAAAGCTTCTGTGTAAACACAGCCGTGATAAGAAGGATCGGGCTGACTAAACTCAGCAAACTTGTCCTTATGAGCAGCCCAGTCAAAATTACCAGAATCAATTACGGCACCGCCTACAGATAAAGCATGACCGTCAATGTACTTAGTAGTAGAGTGCATAACAATATCAGCACCATACTCAATAGGACGGCATAAGTAAGGGGTAGCAAAAGTATTATCTACAATTAAAGGCACGCCATTATCATGGGCAAGCTTAGCAATACGCTCAATATCAAGTACGTGAGTAGATGGGTTAGCAATAGTTTCAGCAAATACAGCCTTGGTATTTTCTTTAAAGTATTGGCTTAACTCTTCATTAGACTTAGTTTCATCAACAAAAGTAAGATCAATACCAAAACGCTTAAAGGTAACTGCTAGTAAATTGATAGTGCCGCCGTATAAATTTGAGCAGGCTACTACGTGATCACCACTCTTACAAAGATTGAGCAGAGAAATTAAGCAGGCAGCCTGGCCTGAGCTGGTACAAATAGCTCCGACACCGCCCTCAAGCGCAGCTATTTTTTGCTCAACAGCATCAACAGTTGGATTAGCTAAACGAGAGTAGAAAAAGCCAGCAGCTTGTAAGTCAAAAAGCTTGGCTACCTCGTCGGTAGTGTCATATTTAAAGGTAGTGCTTTGGTAAATAGGAAGAGCACCTGCCTCTCCATTTTTTGGTTGATATCCTGCGTGCAGACACTTAGTTGCAAATTCCATTGATAGCTCCTTAAAACATTAAGCAACTGTGATTAGCTCGGCAAGTGAATGCACAGATACTTGCTTGAGCATAAAACATGAGCACAAAGCTCACAGTAATTCCAGCTGTGTTAATAATAGGCTAGCCAATTAGACATTGCTCAAAAAACTGGTGTTTGCACCAAAAAATCACTATTAGAATCTTAAAGAGCAAAGTGTTGATCCTTTTTGATGCAATATATGTTGATTAAACCATCAAAAAGATAGATAGATAAGAAAAGAGCTAAATGATGCTGTAATTAAGGTGATTAGAATACGAGCACACAAACTGCCATCAAAATAAAAATGTGTGCTCGCTCACAATTTACTGAAAGTAAAACCACTTTATATCAGATTGATTTGTGATCCAAGTAGAAGTTTTATTAATTCACCAAAAGTGAGCTAAAACGCAAAAATTGTCATTTTATGCATCGAATTAAAGCAATTATCTTTTCTTGTTCTATTGAAAGTTTTCCAAAGTTCTTTAACAACTATACCTGCCTTGGAGTAGGTATTATCTTTAATGATGTAGACAGTAAACGAACTTTCGGAAACTTTCACTAGATCAATTTTAGGTATCGTTGCATTATTGTTACAGTAACATTTTCCTCCTAAGGAGAAACTTAGAAATATAGTTTAGGATAAGAGAAAAGACTAATAGTACAAGGAGATTCTATTTTATGGCCAAGCATAATAACAAATTGTTCTTTTGGCTAAGCCTCATCTTTGGTTTTGTTATGGGTGTAGTCATGATCTTGTTTTTTGGCTCTGGTAGTGCTCAGGCTCAGACCAATCAAAGAGTTACCCCTACTAATCCTTGTGCCCTTTATGCAAGTTTACAAAACAGCCCTTCTAACAAGATAGTAAAAGTGCAAGTTTTAGGTAGTCAAAATGGGGTGGTAGGAGTCATGGTCTTGGGCTTGCCAAGAAAAGTGAATGCCACTTTAAATGGTATGGATATTTCACGCCTTAAAAGTGACTCTAGGCAGATTGTTTGTGGAGCTAAGGCTGTAGGTGAGTTAAGTTCTTATGATTTACGCTCTACTAATATGGATGCAGGTTACTTCCAAATTCAAGCTGATCACTTGTCTGATGGCCAGTCAGTAACTATTAGCAATAGATAGTTGAAGTTAAGGCTGAGCTTGCTTGATTAGGAGCTGCCACACTAGACAACACCTTGCGTATAGCAGCACTTTAATTATGATAATTCTGACTGATAATAGCATTTAGGTAGATCGCAAACAATTAAGCAAGAATGATTGATGTGCTTTTTGCACATTAATCATTAAGTTAATTAAATGCCCATACAGCTAGATAAATATTGTGTAAATTAAGAAAATACAAGATAGCTATTTTAGCTAATGTTTTAGTGTGCGTGCTTTTGCAAAATAGTTGAGAACATACTATAGAGTCAATCAAATAAGCTAAGCTGTCTGTAGCAGGGGATTAGTGCTTGGTAATAATTTAAAAAAACTCTGTGCTTTAATAGCAAAGGTACACTCTAAAAAGAGTAGATAAAATTATTGTGGCATTTTCCTTTTAAGGCATTAAGAAAATTAAGCCCTCTGGCTTTAAACATCCCCAGCGTTTAAACCTCCACAGGTTTTAAACCTCCCAGATTATAAACTCACTATGCTCTAGGCCCCAGGTTCTGGCCGTAAGGCTTTAAAACCACTTATAGCTTTAAAAACGCTCATACGTTAGTTGAGGGTGGGCAAGCCAAAATAAAAAAGTGCATCATGGAACACCACGATGCACTTTTTGATTAGCTATTAATTAAGTAGCTCTAGAAGCTCCTATTAGAGCTTGTTGAGCTCTTCCATTTGAGCCTTAATCTTAGCTAACTGCTCCTTATTGAGCTCTACTTGGGCCTTAGCACCTTCAATGATCTTAGCTGGAGCCTTGGATACGAAAGCTTCGTTTTGTAACTTAGCCTCACCACCCTTAATTAAGCCCTCTAACTTAGCAGCCATTTCACCAAGACGCTTGAGCTCATCTTCCTTGTTGATGAGATCCTTCATTGGAATTAAGACCTCAGCCTTATCAAGAGGCTTGGAAACACAAGGAGGTAAGCTCTCAGAGCCTACAAAGCTTGGCTTCTCAATATTGCTTAATAAAGTTAAGTAGTTAGAGTAGTTCTCAACGCAATTGCGCTCGAAGTCGCTAGCACCACGTAACATAACGCTTAAGGTTAAAGCTGGGCTGGCCTTCATTTCTGCTCTTAAATTACGTACGCAGGTAATAAATTCCTTGATCCAAGCAATGGCCTTTTCAGCCTCTTCATCTTGGGTATACTCACAAGCTTGTGGGTAAGGGGCAGTCATAATGGTCTTATCATTATTCATGCGATCAAGCATAGGAGCAGTTTGCTGCCAAATGGTCTCAGTAATAAATGGAATTACTGGGTGAGCCATACGTAAGATAGTCTCTAAGACATTTACTAAAGTATAAGAGGTGGCATCCTTTTGAGCTTGGGTAGCATTCTCATCCTTTAAGATAGCCTTAGTAAACTCTAAGTACCAGTCGCAGTATTCATTCCAAATGAACTCATAAATAGCAGCAGCTACTTGGTCAAAGCGATAAGCATTCATGTGACCTTCAACGGTCTCAATGCACTTAGAAAGCTTAGAGAGAATAAAGCGATCAGCTAAGCTTAAGTCCTTATCCTCTGGCTTATTGAGCTTATCAGCAGTTACGTTCATTAAAACGAAACGTGAGGCGTTCCAAAGCTTGTTACAGAAGTTACGGTAGCCCTCTAAACGCTTCATATCCCAGTTGATATCACGACCATTAGAGGCTAAAGCACATAAAGTAAAGCGAAGAGCATCAGTACCGTGTGGAGCAATGCCGTCCTTAAATTGCTTGCGAGTACGCTTAGCGATCTTCTCAGCAATTTGTGGCTGCATCATGTTAGCAGTACGCTTAGCAACTAAGTCCTCAACGCCAATACCGTCGATCATGTCGATAGGGTCTAATACGTTACCCTTAGACTTAGACATCTTCTGGCCTTCCTCGTCACGAATTAAGCCAGTTACATAAACGGTGTGGAATGGAACTTGAGAGGTGCCATCTTCATTCTTGATAAAGTGCATGGTCATCATGATCATGCGGGCAACCCAGAAGAAGATAATATCAAAACCAGTAACTAATACTGATGTTGGGTGATACATCTTCATAAACTCAGTTTCATTTGGCCAGCCTAAAGTGGAGAAAGTCCATAAAGCTGAGGAGAACCAAGTGTCTAATACATCTGGATCTTGAGATAAAACAACATCATCACCAAGCTGGTACTTTTGACGAACTTCTTGCTCGTTGCGTGCTACATAGACCTTACCATTTTGGTCATACCAAGCAGGAATACGGTGGCCCCACCATAATTGGCGAGAAATACACCAATCTTGAAGGTCACGCATCCAAGAGTAGTACATATTAGTGTATTGAGCTGGTACAAACTTAATGCGACCATCCTCAACAGCCTCTAAAGCCTCTTTACCTAAAATCTTGGCACGTACATACCACTGATCAGTAAGCATAGGCTCAATTGGTACACCACCACGGTCACCAAAAGGCTGAGATAAGGTGTGATCTTCAGTCTTCTCTAAGAGGCCTAACTTCTCTAAGTCAGCTAATACAACTTCACGAGCCTTGAAGCGCTCTAAACCACGTAAGTTCTCTGGAATGAAGTCAGTAGTCTCAGTAGATGGCTCACCATTGGTATCACAAACTTCACCGCAGTTGCGAACACAAGCATCTTCTGTGAAGATGTTAACCATTGGTAAGGAGTGACGCTTACCTACAGCATAGTCGTTAAAATCGTGAGCTGGAGTGATCTTTACACAGCCAGTACCAGTTTCCATGTTGGCGTGCTCATCAGCTACGATAGGAATACGACGACCAACTAAAGGTAATTCTAAGAACTTGCCTACTAAATCATTAAAACGCTCATCATTAGGGTTTACAGCTACAGCAGTATCACCTAATAAGGTCTCAGGACGGGTGGTGGCTACTAATAAGTAATCCTTGCCTTCCTTAGTCTTAAGGCCATCAGCTAATGGATAGCGGATGTACCACATAGAGCCCTTAACTTCTTTGTTTTCTACTTCAAGATCAGAAATAGCAGTACGAAGCTTAGGATCCCAGTTAACTAAGCGCTTGCCGCGATAGATTAAGTCTTCATCATAAAGGCGAACGAAAACCTCGAGTACAGCCTCTGACAAGCCATCATCCATAGTGAAGCGCTCACGAGACCAGTCTACTGAGTCACCTAAGCGGCGCATTTGTCTGGTAATGGTGCCACCAGATTGCTCTTTCCACTGCCAAATACGATTAATGAACTCCTCACGACCTAAATCATGGCGAGTAAGGCCTTCCTCAGCGGCAATCTTGCGCTCAACCACCATCTGAGTTGCAATACCAGCATGATCAGTACCTGGCTGCCATAAGGTGTTATCACCCTTCATGCGATGGTAACGAATTAAAGAGTCCATAATGGTCTGCTGGAAAGCATGGCCCATATGTAAGGATCCAGTTACGTTAGGTGGTGGGAGGGCAATAGTAAAAGAGTTTTTAGAGCTGTCGCCATTAGGCTTAAAGAAACCCTGCTCTTCCCAGTTTTGATAAATTTTGCTTTCAAAATTTTCTGGTTGGTAGGTCTTATCCATAATAATTTAATCTCAAAGAGTCCTAGACTAGATAAAAGTAAAACAAGCTCTTACAAAAGCACCAGACAAGCTCTCACAGGTAAAAAACCTCAGGCTATGCCAAATTGCACCTTAAGTTAAAGTTACACTTTGGCATAGCTTGGTCTTATATGACATGATGCCATTCAAGCTAATTAAACTAGTGCTGGGGCAGAAAAACTTATCTTTAAATATGTATTAAAGTGTGATTTTACTCTAATTTTAACTTTCTTTAGCGTTTTTTCTACTTTTGTAGCTAATAGTATTTATTTAGTAAGCAATAAGACTTATTGCAAACATGGCTGCAATCTTGCTTGATTTTCTTTCGTGTTTTATAAGGGTAAATTAGGATAGTGGGATGTGAGCCCATGTATAATTACGCTTTATTTTAAAACTTTGGGGCTCATCTATAGGATGTAGGGTTTAATTATGAATGAACAAGAACAGCGTGCAGCTATGTTGAAGGCCCGTGAGCAAGCTAAACGCGAATATCAAAAGCTTAAAGAGCAAGAGCGCGCTAATAGCCCTCATATTCCTAAGGCTCATAAAAAGGGCAAAGGTTTCTTATTCTATTTTGTATGCTTTATCTTAGTATCAGTCATGGTATTAGGAAGCGGAGCATTTTGGGGCTATCGCCAGTTAGAAGCTATTAACACTATGGTTATTCCTGCTCAAGAGGAGCCTTTTGAGCTTAAGGATGGTGCCAATTTAAATACAGTGGTTAGAGAGCTGGCAGGACATCAATATCATGAAATATTGCTCAATATTTGGGTTAAGCTTCATAGATTTGAATATCCAGTTATTCAAAAGGGCCCATATCTTATCGATGGCGTTAAGACTTTACCTCAAATTCTTACTGATATGGCTCAGGGCAATATTGTAAAAATCAAATTGCCAACCATTCCTTTAATTGAAGGCATGACTGTTTCTATGATTGAACGTCGCCTTAATGCCCGTGCCGACTTAGTGCAAGACATAGCTATGCACAAGGCTTTTGCTAATCCTAATGCTTTTATTAAGCAAACTTTAGTGAAAAAGGCAGAGGATGAATCATTATTACAAGCCATTGGAGGCAGCCATAATACTTTAGAGGGCTTATTAATGCCTGCAACTTACGAATATGAGCCAGGCAAAACTAAAACTATAGATTTGTTATCTCAAGCCCTAGTTAAAATGGCTACATATATGAGAGATAGCTATATTGATAGAGATCAAAGCATAGATGATGTGATTGTTGATCCTTATCAAGTGTTGATCTTAGCCTCATTAGTGGAAAGGGAAAGTTCACTAAAATCAGAGCGTGCTTTAATTGCAGGAGTATTTTTAAATCGCTTGCGTAAAAACATGCGTCTGCAAACCGATCCAGCAGTTATGTATGGTGTAAGTCCTGATTTTAAAGGCCCATTGAGAATGTCTCAATTACGTAAGGATACTCCATACAATACCTATACTAGAGAGGGTCTGCCACCAACTCCAATTGCTATGCCTTCTGTAGAGAGTATTGATGCTGTGTTGCATCCAGCGCAAACCAAGGCTATTTATTTCGTAGCTAAAGGTCCAGATCCTCAGCAAGGACACATCTTCTCTAACACCCTACAAGAGCATAACAATGCTGTAAAGATCTATCGCAAGGCAGTTAGAGACTATAAAAATGCGCTTTTAGAGCAAGAGAGTATGGACAATCACAAGTAGGTCTCCAAGTGCCAAAGCCCAGGCTATAGCCCAGGCCTTGGCACTGGCCCTGGCTTTGGCCATAGCCTGAGCCCTTGCTCAATCCCATGGCTTTGCCCTGGACTTTGATAGGTCTAGGCTTGTAACTTGGGATGGTTCTTAAACCCCGCTATAGTTTTGCTGTAGGCGGGGTTATTTTTTTATATGTTCTGCTAAGTATAGTAATAAATTAATAGAGCTTGATAGAAGCTGATAAAAACAGCCAAAGATAGGGTTAGCAAAGTAGTAGGTGTGTGTCTAAATATGGCGGATAATGCAATAAGTGTTATACTACAGGTATTTTTTTCTAAACTAAATTAAGAGCACTTGAGCTAACTTTTGCCATTGGATTGCTCTTTTAGTTAATTTTAATTGGGAGCCTGGTAATAGTTTTATATTCTATTGGGGCTCTATAGTCTTAGGAATATTCATGGAACCGTCAGTTTGCAACAGTAACAAGATCGCTGGCAATAAATTACCAGGAGATAAAGGTTTATTTATTACCTTTGAAGGTGGTGAAGGCTGTGGCAAAACCACTATGGTTCCAATGCTCAAAGAGCATTTAACTTCCTTAGGCTTTAAGGTTGAATGTACCCGTGAGCCTGGTGGTACTAAAATAGCTGAACAGATACGTAATATTTTGGTTACTAAGGATGAAGAAGAGCAATTAAATCCTAAAACCGAATTGTTATTGATGTATTCAGCACGTGCTCAATTAGTAAATAGCAAAATCAAGCCTTTGCTTGAAGAGAGCAACACTATTGTTATTTCAGATCGCTTTGACTTATCAACAGTTGCTTACCAAGGTTATGGCCGTGGTATTTCCTTAGATGAAATTGCTGCTCTAAGACAGGTGGCCATAGGTGACTTTAAGCCTGATTTAACTTTACTCTTTGATTTGGATATTAAAGAGGGCTTATTACGTGCTAACAAGCGTAGTGCTGCTGATCGCTTCGAACAAGAATCTTTAGACTTCTTTTACCGTGTGCAAGAGGGCTTTCAAAAAGAATTACAGCATCATGCTCACATGAGTTGCGTTATTGATAGCTCTAAGTCCATTGAAGAGGTTAAAGAGCAAGTAATTGTTGCTGTTAATAAGTTATTAAAAGCTAAAGGTTTTGAGATTTAAAGATTTTTTGAGCAATAACAGAGGAACTTAGAATGCTTTATTCTTGGCTACAACCATATTATGAGCAGTTTTTGAGCTCACTACAGACTGGTCGAGTCAGTTCTTCTATTATTATTGCAGGTGATGAAGGCTTAGGTGGTAGAAGATTAGCTTTAGCTATGGCTAAGGCCTATCTGTGTCAAGATAAACAAAGTACTGGGCCTTGTAATCAGTGCCGCTCTTGTTTGAGTTTTGAACGTCTTATTAATAAAGATCTAAAAGTAGCTTACTCCTCAACTGTTGAAGAGGCTAAAAAAGATCAAGACTTTACCTATGACTGTTCAGGCTTAATTGTTCCTCCTGCCTCTGGGGCAGTACGCTCTATGCGTATTGATACCATGCGTAAAATTCCAAGCTTTATTTACGAGTCAGCTGCTGGTGGTGTAGGTAAAGTAGTAATTATTGATGGGGCAGAGAAAATGTCAGTAGGGGCAGCTAATGCCATCTTAAAGACATTCGAAGAGCCTTTGCCTGGAACAATGATTATTATGCTAGCTAAAAGCTTAGAACAGCTTTTGCCTACTATATTATCTCGTGCCAGCAAAATAGTGTTAAAAGACATTGATGAGAGCGAAGCCTTAGAGTATTTACTTAATCCTGCTAATCAAAAACCTCCTACTATCGTACGTAAAGATGTTGATCTACAGGAGCAGCAAAAAGAAGAGCAGCAAGCCTTAGAAGCTTGTGAAGGCTTAAATACTCCTATTGACGATAAACGAGCTTTGATTGCTTTAGCTCTTAATTCTTATGCTCCTTTAAGAGCTATGAATATGCTGTTATCAGGTGATGATATTAAAGCTTTAGAAATAGTACAGACTCTCATTGCCAGCATTAATAATAACAATCCTTATGATGTGGAAGTCTTAGCTAAGCTTGATACTTTGCTCAAAGAGCAGCAAATTAATTTATTAAGAGAATTAGTACTGGAAGTTTTAAAGTATAAAGCTTATGTCCCTGTAGAAAAGCTGCCATTGGTGTACTATGGCAATGCTCAAATGTTAGAGCGTCTTAGTGCCGATCATCTATTTGAGGCTTATGACATGTTAAGCCATATAGAAGATAAAACAGGCCAGATAGGTCAAAGAGCGCCAACCTCTTTAATGCGCTGTTGGTTGCAAGCTTTTAGAGCTGACTTGAAAGCGACAAAATAGCCTCATCTGGCTAGTTTTGTACTTTAATATTTTCGTATCATGGGACATAGTTGCAGTTAAATTTTTTTTGAGAAGAGATAGTTGTGCTGTTAGATAAATATATCTTTAAAGAGCTATTTAAATCTCAACTAGTAGTATTGCTAGTTTTGCTCTCAATCTTTGTTGGTCAAGGCATTGTACGACTTATGTCTGAGTCTGTGGTCTCAGGTCTACCTCCACGATTAATTGGTCTCTTTTTACTTTATTCTCTTCCAGACTTTTTAGTCTATTTAATGCCTCTAACTCTGTATGTGGCTATTATCATTACTTTAGGACGTATTTGTTCTGATTCTGAGATGGTAGTTATGAGAGCAGTAGGCTACTCTCCTATGCGTATTATGATAGTAACCATATTACTAGGCATAGTTACCGCAGCTGCTGTAGGCTACGTATCTTCTGTGTTGACCTATCAAGCAGCTAATGCCAGAAACTCATTAGAGCTCCAAGCCGCCAATGATCCTGAGTTTTTGCCTATTGAGAGCGGGCGCTTTGTTGAGTTTGGTATGTACAATGTTTATGTAGAACATGTAGATAACAAAGGCTCTAATAACAAAGATATTTCAAATATTTATGTTATTGAAACTGACTATAATGGTATGTTTAGGCCAACTATTACCGCAGCTAAGGAAGGCCATATTAGTATCGACCCTGAGGGCACTCGCTGGTTAGAGCTCAAAGATGGTCGCCGTTATGAGTCTGATTTAGAGGGTAATTTTAGACAGGGACACTTCTCTGTTTTTAGAGCGCCAGTATCAAGTAATGTCACTGAAGCTAGCAATAACAAGAATAAAATTGGCAGAACTAGCACTTTAGAACTTATTAATAATGCTAATACCGTTCAAGAAAGACTGGAGATTCAATGGCGCTTAGCTCCTATTTTCTCTACTTTAGTTCTTTGTATAGTGGCTGTACCTTTATCAATGGTTAACCCAAGACAAGGCCGTTTTGCACGTTTAATGCCTGCGATTTTAATTTACGCTGCGTATTATTTGTTCTTAATGTCAGTGCGTAATTTTATAAATACAGGTGTATTTGGTATTTTCCCTGGTTTATACATAGTTCCGTTATTATTCTTGTTTTTGGTAGCTATACCGTTGAACTTACCAAAATCACATATTAAGCATATTAGACACACTAAGAAAATGTCCCAAGCTAAGTCTGAGCATTAATAATAGGATTAATTATGGGCTTTAATATCATTGATCGTTACATTGCCAGAACAGTATTGGTCTTTATCTTAGTAGCTGCTATAGCCTTATCTTTTTTATCAGCTATTATTACTTTTATTGATCAAACACGTCACTTAGGCCAAGGTAATGTGGATTTTATGTTCTTGCTCTTTTATGTAGCTTTAAGAACACCTTCACTTACTGTGATGCTCTTTCCTATTGCGGTGTTAATTGGCTGTGTAGTCGGTTTGGGTATATTGTCCAAAAACTCTGAGTTAGTGGTCATGCAAAGTATAGGCATGTCCAAAACTAAGATTATTTTAAGTGCCTGCAAAATGATTTTCCCTATAGCTATCTTAGTGGGCGTTGCAGGACAAACAGTAGTACCTGAGATTAAACAATATGCTGAAAGTAGTTATAACTTTGCCAGCTCTGAGGGTCGTTTATCTCGTGTAGGCTGGGGCTTTTGGATTAGAGAGGGCAATAGCTTTGTTTATATTAGACGAACTATGTCAGATAACTCTATTCATGAAATTTCCCGCTATGATTTTGACGGTACTAAGTTATTAAAGCGTAGCCATGCTGCTACTGGTCTTTATAATAATGAACACAGCAATTGGGACATGTTCAAAGTAAGAAGTTATATTTATGATGATAAGAACATTACCATTGAAGATAAAGATATTGAACACTGGGATTTATATTTAACCCCTGAGCGCTTAGAGGTATTTAATCTTAATAATGAAGAGCTTACTGTGTATGAGCTGCTTGATTATATTGATTATTTAGAGACCAATAATATTAACTCTGACCGCTACCGTACCGTGCTTTATAAAAAAGTACTTATGCCACTGTCTATTATTGTAATGCTGTTATTAGGTGCTTCTACAGTGTTTGGTAGTTTAAGAACAGTTCCAATGTCAGCTCGTGTATTATTAGGTTTGCTAATAGGTTTCTTGTTCTATTTAACCAACGAAATCTTGCCAAACTTTACCTATTTAGTAGGACTGCCTCCAAGTATTGGCGTGTCCTTACCGCTAATCTTCTTTACCCTAATCTCAATATTAGTACTTAATCGCAATGTCTAATAGCCACCTTACAGAAGGCAAGATTTCCATAAGAAGTCTTGCCTTATAGCAAGCTCGCTGTATGGCAATCTTGCCTAATGGCAAGCTTGCTTACTTGCTTGCAGGACATAAGCTTTTCTAGCTCTATGAAAAAAGCTTGCTATCGTTTGGAACATAAAAAAGGCCATATCCTAATAGTTAGGATATGGCCTTTTGCACAGTATTATTGGGGATTCTTTAACGTAAGCGCATGAGTAAGATTCTTTGGAAAAGCTGTTAAAATGGCCGTTTAGTCGTCGTCATCATCATCGTAGTCGTAATCATCGTCATCATCATCATCGTAATCGTCGTCGTCATCGTCAAAACGGGCTAAATTTTGATTAAAATTAACTCCATTTTGATCCACTTGAAGCTGAAAATTGTCGGTATTTACGCTAATTCCAGCAGCCTGAGCTGGGGATAAGATATTAAAGCATAGAGCTATGAGGGCAAGTGTAGATAGAATGAATTTCATCATAAGACTGATCCTTAAGCATATGAGCGCTACTGCAAGTTAGCTTGAAAACTACAATCATTAACTAAAGTTCACTATATTAGAAAAAACATAGCTAAAACTTAGGAAAGAGGGCATAAAGACCAGTGAAAAGAGATAAATTTGACTTAAATCGCACTATGGCTTTAGTTTTTGCTAGATACAACATTTATATAAAATAAAAGCTCAATTAAGAGCTTAATTTAAGATACTTCGTATCTTGGTGCCAAAGATGGGACTCGAACCCATACACTATCGCTAGCGGCGGATTTTGAATCCGCTGCGTCTACCAATTCCGCCACTTTGGCTCACGGGTGCTCATTTTACAAAGCTTAGCCTCTCTTGTCTAGCATTTTTTTTAAAATTGTTAAAATTGCATCAACAAATTAAATTTAGCTAAGCCTTAAAATCTTTTCACCATCATCAAAGGTGTAATTTTCTAAAGAATAAGCTACATAGAGCTCATAATACTATAGAAGGCACCTGTAATAACTACGCAAGCTAGTGCAACAACTAGTAATTGCATTACCATACGCTGGTAGGCAACACCCAAGAAGAAGAATGAGAACATCAATAGAGAGCTAAAGATGATCATTGGAGTTGATGGGTATAAAGCAATTAAGGCAGTGAGCATTACGAATAAGCCAATCACAAAAGTGACCATAGAGCGGCGTTGCTTAGCTTGCATTTCAGCTTTACGCTTAGCCTCACGCTCTTGTTTAAGCTTGCGCTGCTCCATTACTTTGTTCTTAGCACTTTCAAGCTTGTCACGACGCTCTTTAAGCTTTTGCTCTTGCATCTCTCTTAAAGAAGGCAAGCGTCCAGTGCTAGTAGCAGCTGCTGAGGAATTTGAAGCCTCAGTGCTCGCACTTGCTGAGGCTTTATCTTTCTCTGGTTGTTTAGCTTTGGCTTTATTAATGGCCATGATGGATCATTGCTCCTACAGAGGCGAAAAGATTATTATCAAAAGGTTGAGACTGGTACAACCTATCAATAATTTTCCATATTAAGGGCAAGAGCCCTAATAATAAAAGTTCACAATATATTGGTATAAAAAGGCGTGAACGTTAGTTGTATTATTACCTTTCTATACATATACACCATATTGCTTTGATGCTTAACGGTGTTTTGTCTTGACTAAAACAAGTTAAACTGTGCCACAAAACTATAACGGCATTATATAAATTATTCTTAAGTTTATCTAAGTTAACTAAGCATAAAATTGACCAAAGAGAAAAGGCAATCTTTACTATTATATCTAGGTTGTAGATAAATTTCTGTTAAATAAGCTAGATTTTTGATAATAGTTTGATTGATTTAAATTTTATCTCTCGCAGCTTTGGGACTTAGTAGTGATAATTTTAGGCAATTTTAAGAATAAATGCAGCGCATTATATAGTATGACTAACCATAGTGCGCCAAAAAATATACACAAAAGTGATATTGTTTTTCAATTTTCCTAAATTTTGGCAACTAAAGCTAATAGCATGCCAAATTTTAAAGAGCAATGCTTAATCATATCCCGTAATAATACCATGCTAAAAGCTGCTAGTTAGTTCATCAAGTGTTACTCAACAAAAAAGCCCGCATACAGCGGGCTGTTCCTACACAAGGTGGGGCTGTTCCCACACATGGCGGGACTTATCCCACACAAGGCAGGTGGTTCCTACCTAGAGTGGGAATTGATGACATGGTGCAGACTTTTAGGTGCCAAGTATTTCTTGGTAGCTGCGCCATGGGCTGGTTAAAAAAATTGGGGCTAAGAGTGTTGTTTAGCGTTGCATCTCTTCTTCGGCTTGACGTAATAAGTCGTTAAGACCAATCTTAGAGCGGGTCTTCTCATCAACACGCTTTACGATTACAGCTGCGTATAAGGAGTACTTGCCATCCTTAGATGGGAGGTTGCCAGAAACAACTACTGAGTATGGAGGAACCTTGCCGTACATGATCTCGCCAGTGGTACGATCATAAATACGAGTAGATTGGCCGATGAATACGCCCATAGAAATAACAGAGCCTTCACCAACGATTACACCCTCTACCACCTCAGAGCGAGCACCGATAAAGCAGTTGTCTTCAATAATGGTAGGGCCAGCTTGAACAGGCTCTAAAACACCACCAATGCCTACACCACCAGATAAGTGAACATTCTTACCAATTTGAGCGCAAGAACCTACAGTAGCCCAAGTATCAACCATGGTGCCAGAACCAACACGAGCACCGATGTTAACAAAAGAAGGCATTAAAACAACGTTAGGCTCTAAGAAAGCGCCCTGACGAACTACTGCACCAGGAACGGCACGTAAGCCCTCTTGAGCAAAGCGCTCAGCACTATAGCCATCAAACTTTAAAGGTACTTTATCGTAATAAGCGCCACCAGGGATTTGAGTTAGGGCATTGTCCTTTAACTTAAAGGAGAGTAATACAGCCTTCTTTACCCATTGATTGGTAACCCAATTGCCATCAATTTTCTCTGCAACACGTAAAGAGCCATCATCTAAACCAGCGATAACGTCGTTAATAGCAGCACGAACATTAGGATCGCAATTGTTCATGGAGATGTTGGCACGATTTTCAAAAGCATTATCAATAATGGCTTGAAGTTGTTGGGACATATTACTAAGTTCTCCTTAAATCTTAATAGGCAAGCTTAATCAAGCAGTACTAAATAGTGCCTAAATATTATCCCATAGCATATTTCAGTCAAGCAAAAGCCCGATAAAGGTAAGATCTTTATCATCAATTGAGTGATTTGGATAAATTTTGCACAAAATAAAAGCAAAAATATCAACTGCGCACCATTATTGTCATTAATGATGCCGTGTTACTGATTGGTGGCTGAGAAATGATCTCTTATAGTGCAAAAAAGCACTCTTTACTCAAACTTTTAGTCTAGCAAAGAGTACTTTTTAGTATTAAGTCTGCCATGAGCCCAGGCGCTCAGCCTTTGTGTCTGAGCTCTAGCTCAGAGCTCATGGCTCAGAGCTACTAGCTTTGCGCCCTCGTGCTTTGCATTTTCGCACTTTGAGCGCTTGGCTCTAGCGCTTAGATTGCTCGGCTTTTGGTGGATCTAAAGCTTCAATCAGAGCTTGCTCTAATTTATCTTTAGTGCGCTCGCTAAGCGGACGGCCTTGTCGATCTGTAACAGAAAAGAAGTCGTCAGCTCGCTCTCCTGTAGTAGTAATACGTGAGCTTCTTACCAAAAGATTGAACTTATCGAAAATAATGCCAATCTTAGCTAGTAATCCTGGCTGATCTAAGGCCGAGATCTCAAGATTAGTAGCCTCATTAGTGTGGTCTTCTAAGTAGTTAACGCCAGTAGGGATTTTAAAAATCTGCTTTTTACTATTGTCCCTTAACTTAGCAATTCTCTCTAAACTTGGCTCTTCATTAATACCTTTGATAATAGCCATACGAATAGAGTGCAAGCGCTCATTATCAATACAGCCACCCATTTGAGATTGGAACTTTAAAGTACAAATTGATTGGTTGAGCTTGTTTCTAATAAATTGAGCTGACTGAATGCTAAGGCGTTTTTGCGCCATGATATAAGCCAAGTAAGCAAAGTTAAACTTAGGGTTATGTTCCCTAAAAAAGATGAGCATTTCTGTGGCTGTATTCTTATGCTGAGCAAAAAGAATAAGAGGATGGTCTTCTACTCTAAAAGTCAAAATATTGCGAGTATGCCAAGCAATTTCTTGAGGTGTATAGTAGATAAAATACTCAGGCTTAAAATAAGACCAATAAGTTCTTATATCTTGCTCATTTAAATCCCTCATGTATTTAATGGCTAGCTCTTGGTTTTCATTAGCATGGAGCTTGATGTCATGAGGCATTTCCAAGCCATGACGTAGTGCTTGGCGAGTAGAAAAATAAAGTTGCTTAAAAACAATATCTTTCCATGAATTCCACTCACGATCATTGGTAGCACAAATATCTGCAACCGATAAGCAATATAAAAGGTTTAAATGCTCTTCATCTTGGACTTTCTTAGAAAATTCATTAACCACCTGAGGGTCATTGATATCGCGTCTTTGTGCAGTAGATGACATCATTAAGTGATTATAGACCAGCCATGATACTAGGCGGGTTTGATAAAGGGTATAACGGTGTAACTGGCAAAAATATAAAGCCTCACCTGCACCTAATTGAGCATGATGTCCACCTTGGCCCTTAGCAATATCATGGAGTAAGCCTGCAACTACTAAAATTTCAGGATTACTTAGCTGTGAGTAAACGTGCTTAAACAAAGTAAAGCTTTGATCTTTAGAGTGACTTAAGGATTCAAAGTTTTTAATTACTCTAATGGTATGTTCATCTACGGTATAAAGATGGAACATGTCAAATTGGCTTAAGCCCTCAATTTTTTCCCAAGAAGGCATATAAGCAGACAAAACTCTATGTTCATGCATTAAAGGAAAAGCAGTACTAGCAGCTTTAGGATCATCTAAGATGCTTTTAAAAATAGTTCTGCATTCTGGGATTTCTACTAAGTAGTTGGTCAAAGAGCGTCTGGTACGACGTAATAGACGTAAGGCATTAACATGCAGTCCTACTACCTCAGGATGCTTAGCCATAAGGTAAAAGATTTCCAGCATTTTGCTCTTATCATTTTCAAACACATCACGTGAAGTAACGTCAATTAAAGGGCCACGTCTAATAAAGTCATTGTTAATAAATTGGGTCTCATCGTCGCCCAAATGACCTGTAATACGTAGAACCTCCAGCTGCAAAGCCATAGAGTTTAATTCACGAATTCTACGTAATGTACGGTAGAGATCTCGCATCATGGTCTCTACTTGCTCATTAGAGTTTCCTACATAGCCTAAGAGCTGAGCTACACTTGGTTGACAATCAAGGCTTAGTCTATTGTCCTCACGGCGGGTACAAACATGAAGAGCATAGCGTACTTGGTAGAGTACATCACGAGATTCAATAAGCTCCTCATACTCCTCTTGACTTAAAAAGCCAAGATTGAGCATGTCCTCAGGAGTTTTAGCTTGAAAATGGAAATTAGCAATCCACTGCATAACGTGAATATCACGAATGCCGCCTGGGTTTTGTTTTAAGTCAGGCTCTAAAGCATAGGAGGTGTCTTTGTAAGCATGGTGACGCTCTAATTCTTCGGCTACCTTAGCGTGAAAGAAGCGCTTGGTATTCCAAGTACTATCTTTACTAATAGTATTTAAAAGAAATTCATATACCTTATAGTCACCACACAAAAAGCGATTCTCTAAAAGATTAGTACAGATAGTAAGATCAGCATTAACCTTTTCTAAGCATTCATCAATAGTTCGAACTGAGGAGCCAATATCCAACTTTAAATCCCATAAATATGAGATAAAAGAAGAAATTTGTTCTTGAGCCTCTTCAGATAACTTGTCTTGAGAGACAATTAATAAGTCTATATCTGACTTTAAGAACAGCTCACCTCTACCATAGCCTCCTACTGCTATCATAGCTAGTTTAGGTAAATTGTTGAGCTCAAAGTGCTCATAGAGGCTGCGCATCATCTCATCTACGTAGTGGGTGCGATAATCAAGTAGGGATGCAATGCTGTAGCCTTCATTAAAGAAATTAACTAAGCGCTCTTCTAGAAAAGATAAATACTCACGTCCTGTCTTAATATTAGTAATATCAAGCTCACAAGAACATGGCTGCTGTGCTACCAAGTCAGCACTAATTTGTTTATGAGGTAGACAGATGTGGGTATACATGGACATCTCCTAATATCACGAGCTGATCTTAACTGTAAATTCTAAATAATTTTGCTAAACAATGTTTACCTAAAAAGAAAATTAATTACTCAAGCCTATCATCCCAGTGCCATCCAGCCATAAAAGATGCTGCTATAAATGCAAAAGCTGCCCACAAGCAACTACCAAAATTGGCCAATCATTAATTACAGCATAATATATCTACATTCCATGATTTGCCCCTAAGCTTATTAGTAATTATGTGGCAGCAAACCAACCGACAAACCGACAAATAAACTAACCTTGCCTTCAACCAACCATCGATGCAGAAAAACTACAAGTGAGGTAGCAATAATGCTTGTATGAGGAAAGCTGGGTCAAGTAACTTGTTTGCTCGTTAATAGCATAGCCTTAGTTAATAGGTAAAAATACAGCTAAAGGCAAGGATAAAAGCTACAAGTGAAGCTCTTAAGTTAAAAGTATTGTCCTTATAAATGACAAAGGTAAGATGAGTTGCCAAATTTTGACAGCCAAGAGTTAAGCGCCAAGAGCCAAGGGCTAATGCTAAGCTGAGCTTAAGCAAGAGTGAGTAAGAGTAGGAATGATGGTGGTGGGTTTTAGAGACAACAAAGCCTACTTTGAGTCAGTAGGCTTTGCAGTTTTGCTCAATGTTTAATTGGACTTTAATAGAGTCGAGCTCTATTTTGCTTGCTTGCGCTAGCTAGCAAGTGCGGGCGCTAGTAAGCCAAGTGAGCGATAACGAGCAGGGGCAATTGCGCAGCTATTGCGTTGCGCTGCGCAGCTCGATGCGGCACTCTTAGGCATTGTGAAGAATGCGTGGGATTACGGCCTCTTCTTCAGGGCGTAAAGTTAGAATTTCACAGCCGTCTTGAGTTACTAAAATAGTGTGCTCAAATTGAGCGGATGCTGTTTTGTCAGCTGTAGTTACAGTCCAACCATTTTTCTTGTTAACCTTACACTTGTAAGTACCAATATTAATCATTGGCTCAATAGTAAAGGTCATACCTGCTGCTAGTAATACGGAGTTGCGATTGCGATAGTGTAAAACAGTTGGTTCATCATGGAAGACATTAGAAATGCCGTGACCACAGTAGTCACGAACAATAGAAAAGCCCTCTCTATCAGCAATACGTTGAATAGTCTCACCAATATCCATTAAGTTAGCACCAGCTCTTACTACCTTTAGCGCTGCATAAAGAGCTTCTTGAGTAGTATTAACTAAACGCTGGTTAATAGGGCTGGTCTTGCCACCAACAATAAACATCTTAGAGGTATCACCGTAGTATTTGTCTTTAATTACAGTGACATCAACGTTAACAATATCGCCATCGTGTAATACTCTATGTCCTGGAATACCGTGACATACTTCCTCGTTTACAGAGATACATACACATTTTGGGTAACCATGATAGCCCAAGCAAGCAGAAATAGCTTTTTGATGGTTTTCAATATAATCTTGGCAGAGAGCGTCAAGCTCGCCAGTGGTAACGCCACTTTTTACATGAGGCTCAAGCATTACTAAAACGTCAGCAGCTAGCTTACCAGCAATGCGCATCAACTCTATTTCTTTTGGGCTTCTAAGAGAGATCATTGGTTTTTCCTCAACTAAAATATGGGCTCAAGTAAAACTTATCGGTAAAGATTAAGATAGCTGCAAGCAAGTAATAGGTCAAACTTGTTAAGTTTTCTTGTGAAAAGTAAGCTCTATTGAGCCTAGGTGAGGGTGAACTTGAAGTTTCTACACTATAAATGATTTGCTTATTCTTTACAGATAATTAAAGATAGTGTCCTTGGCTTTAGCCTAGGCTAACTATCTTTAACGTGTGCTATTTTAAGCCAACTTTTTATGTTGTGCTATTGATTCTTGCAACTATCTTAATTTAGAAGTGACTTGGGAAGAAGACAGTAGCTGACAAGGTAGCTTGAGGGCGTAGAGAGTATCAAAAAGACGAGAAATATTAGTATGCTCCTCAGCTTTTAAGGTTTCTCCTAAGCTAAGCATTGGGAATAGCTCAATTTTTGGAGAAATAGGGCCTTCTCTTTTAATTCTTTGAATAATAAAGTCGATGGCCATTTTGCCCATTTCTTTACGGGCGGTAATGACTGAGGTTAACTTAGGAATAGTAGTAGTACCAATATTAAGACCGTTATAGCCTAAAACAGCAATTTGATCTGGAACCTTAATGCCCATTTCAACACAGGCAATCATAGCGCCAATGGCTACGTCATCATTAGTACAGAAAATAGCGTCTAAATTAGGTACGTCATGAAGGGCCTTACGCATCATGTCAGCACCACGAGAGAAGTTAGAGCGCTCTGAGGAACCAAAGACATAAGTATCAAGCTGGGCTTCACGACAAGCTAGTTCATAACCGTACTGTCGATCCATATTACGCTTATCTAAACGAGCGCTTAAATATGCGATATTTTTACGGCCACTATCAATTAGTCCCTTAATAGAAGCATAAGCAATTTTGACATGATCATAGCCAATGTTCATATCAATTGACTTATCAAGCAAACTCATAAGCTCAACTACAGGAATATTGGTAGTTTTAAGGCTCTTAAGGGTAAGAGGAGTATGCTGAGCCTCAGTTAAAATCATGGCATCTACTTGATAGGAAAGTAGCTGCATGACTTTACGCTCTTCATTTTCTTCTTTATAGGAAGTATGTGCGATTAAGACATCATAGCCATACTCACTAGCTCGTTCTTCTACACCCTCAATAAGATCAGAAAAAAGTAAGTTAGAAAATGAAGAAACAGCAAGGCCAATAGTTTTGGTGCTTGCTTGAGAAAGCATAACAGGCGCACGGTTAGGCACATAACCCACTTCATCGATAACCGCTTTGATCTTAAGACCAGTATTTTGGGCTACGGTTTTTGGGTTTTTAAGATAGCGCGAAACCGTCATCTTAGTAACACCAACCTTTTGGGCAATGTCTTCGAGGGTAATGCGTTGTCCTTTCATCAAATATGGCGCTAATACCTGCTCATAAAGAGCTTGGCTTAAACGCCCTCCTTTCTTAATTTTAAAACCAACGTTAAGCTGTGATAAAAATCTGTCTAAATAATAGATATCAGACACAGAGTCGCTCTATAGCTTTTAGCTACGAGAGTGGTAGAGGGATATTCTAAAAGCATAATACAACATGCAAATATTAAGTCCCTTTCCCTGTGTATGATATAGAAAATCACACCATGAAATTACCATTATAAGCAAAATTAGCTTATATGTGGGCAAATGTGTGTTTATTGAGCATCAATGACCTAAAAATTAGCTTTTTGCTCATTATTCAATAAAAAAGCCCTCTTAAAGAGGGCTTGCAATGACTATTAATATGGGATGATGTACATCCACAAATCAGTGGTGTGTGTGTTAATTAATAGAATTTAAGCAATGATATATATAATAGCTGCAATGGCAAAACCAATAACACCAATTAAAGTCTCTAATACAGTCCAAGTCTTTAACGTGGTCTTTTCATCAATGCCATATAAGCCTTTAAATAACCAGAAGCCAGAGTCGTTAAAGTGAGATAACACAACAGAGCCAGCAGCTACAGCTACTACAATGGTACAAATCTCAATTTGTGATAAGTCAGTGCCAGCTAAAGTTGGAGCAATAAGAGCTGCTGTAGTAGTTAAAGCTACAGTGGCAGAACCTTGAGCTACACGTAAACAGGCTGAAATAATGAATGCTGCACAGATTACTGGAATACCAAGGTCTGATAAGGTGGAGGCTAAGGCATCACCAATTCCAGAGGTACGTAAAATACCACCGAACATACCACCAGCACCAGTTACTAATACTACGGAGCAAATAGGGGCTAAAGCTTTATCACAGAACTTCTCTAACTGCTTCATACCAAACTCTTTTCCAAACACAACTAAGCAAAGAAGTAGGGTAATTAATAAGGCAATAGGAGTTTGACCAAAGATAGTTAAGAAAGAGAGCATCTCACTCTTAGGTAAAGCACCTGTAGATTGTAAGGTAGTAATACCAGTGTTAATAAAAATTAAAATTACAGGAGTTAAGAGGATAGCTAATACGGTAGCGAACTTAGGTGGTGTCACCTTTACTTGATCTTGGCTATCATCGCTAAAGAGCTCAGGAACCTTAACAAACCACTTCTTACCGCACCAAAGACCAAATAAGTAAGATGATAAGTACCAAGTTGGTAAGGCAATACATAAGCCTACAAATACTAGTAAACCAACATTAGCACCAAGAACACTAGCAGCAGCAACTGGACCTGGGTGTGGTGGTAAGAATACGTGCATTACAGAGAAAGCACCAGTGGCAGGCATAGCATACATAAGTAAGGAGCCGCCTAATCTCTTGCCTACAGACAAGATAACAGGGAGCATTACTACTAAGCCAGCATCAAAGAAAATAGGGAAAGCAAAGAGTAGTGAGGCAATACCTAGAGCTAAAGGAGCTTTCTTTTCTCCCAAGATTTTAATCAAGGTATCAGCTAGCACTTGAGCGCCACCTGATTGCTCTAAAATCTTACCAATCATGGCTCCTAAGCCTACCAGTAAGGCAACAGAGGCTAAAGTGCCTCCAAAGCCTGACATCATTCCAGGAATGATTTTATCGTAAGGAATGCCTGTGGCTAA
Organism: Anaerobiospirillum sp. NML120448; assembly: GCF_023050945.1. GTDB lineage: Bacteria > Pseudomonadota > Gammaproteobacteria > Enterobacterales > Succinivibrionaceae > Anaerobiospirillum. Next base: position 85,514 of record NZ_JALKIM010000002.1, read on the forward strand.
GGCGGTAAAAGCTGAAACAACAACTAGAGAGGCAAAGGCATGCACTCTTAGTTTCATGATTAACACTAAAAGAACTACTACAGCAATACATGCTACAGATAGTAGATAACTAGTGGAATGAGCAAGTGTTTGTTCCATAGTTACTTCCTCTTAATTCTTAATTTAACTAACTAAAAAGCTACAAAGCAAAACTTTATGTTACTGATAACATGTAACAAATATGATACTGGTAACAATGGAAAAAGCAAGCTTGTTTTTTCATCAAATTTTTTAAACAGTGATCTATATCTAAAAACTGACAATTAAATTTTTTACGGAATTTATGGGAAAAAATTGCTCTTTTTGTCACTTTTAAAAGTGGTGATAAGCAAGACATGGTAAGCAATTTAACACTATCACAAGAATGACTATAAATTGAGGAGCGGGCGCTCTAAAAAGCTGGCGAAAAATTTTTTGTCGTCAAAAATGTTACCAATAACTATTCAAAATTAAATTTGAATCCTATATACTGGTTATCGGTAACATTGCAAAGCGAGCTAAGCTTTGTAGTCACCTTAAATTAAGCTTTGGTGCTTAAAGAAAAGTTTCTTTTACTGTTTGCTTTGTAGTTTGTTAATTTGTGGAGCTAATAATGATTGATGTCATTAAATGCGTAGTGATGGGCGTATGTGGTTCAGGAAAGACTTCTGTAGCTCAGGCTATCGCTCATAAGTACAACGCTACTTTTATTGATGGTGATGACCTTCATCCTCGCGCCAATATCGTAAAGATGGCCTCAGGCAATCCTTTAAATGATGAGGATAGAGCTCCTTGGCTTGAGCGCATTGGTGATGTGTTTTTCTCACTACAACGCCGCAGCTTATCTGGTGTAGTAGTTTGCTCTGCCCTTAAGAAAAGCTATCGTGACATTATTCGTAAAGATAATGACGGTTTGATCTTTATCCACTTACGTGGCTCCATGGAAACTATTTTAGAGCGCATGGCTGCTCGTCAGGGTCATTATATGAAAAAGGAAATGGTGCAAAGCCAATTTGACACTTTGCAAATTCCTGGTGATGATGAGCCTGATGTAATTGAAGTTTGCATTGAAAAGCCTCTAGATGAAGTAATTAATGATGTAATTACTAAGTTAGAGCAGCGTCTTGCTAAATAAAGCATCATTGACTGACTTACAATACTAATTACCAGTTGGGCTTTAGCCCTAAATTTAGGCTCTAACCAGCTATTTTTTACCAGCTAATTTTTGTGAGCCTGTTTGTTGTTTAGAAATTTGCCTCGAGTTTAACGCCTTATTTAGGTGCCAAGAGACAAGTATTGATAATTTTGAGAGGATCAAATGTTAAATAACGTTGTTGCCAAGGTAACTCAAAATCTTGAAGAGCGCTCTGTAGAGGGTCGTAATGCTTATTTAAAGATGATCTCAGATCAAGAAAAGCTTGGTCGTGCTCGTGGTTTTTTAACATGTTCTAACTTAGCCCACGCAGCAGCAGGTACTGATTTAGCTGATAAAAAAGATGTAGTTAATGCTCAAAAGGCTAATATTGGTATTATTTCCGCCTATAACGATATGCTTTCTGCTCACTGCCCATATCGTTTATATCCAGAAGCTTTAAAAGAGTCTGTACGTAAGGTAAATGCTACAGCTCAGGTAGCTGGTTGTGTTCCTGCTATGTGTGATGGTGTGACCCAAGGTCAGCCTGGCATGGACATGTCCTTATTCTCTCGTGATGTTATTGCACAAAGCGTTGCTATTTCTTTAAGCCACAACTGCTTTGATGGTGCCTTATTATTAGGTATTTGCGATAAGGTAGCCCCAGGTTTAGTAATGGGTGCCGCTGCCTTTGGTCACTTGCCTGTAGCTTTCGTTCCAGCAGGCCCTATGGGTACTGGTATCTCTAACGATAAGAAAACAGAGATCCGTCAAAAGTATGCTGCAGGTGAGCTTGATAAGAGTGCTCTTCAAGAGATGGAGTGCTGCTCCTATCATAGCCAAGGCACTTGTACTTTCTATGGTACTGCCAATACTAACCAATTAGTGTTTGAGGCCATGGGCTTGATGTTACCTGGTTCTGCCTTTATTCCTCCTAACACTCAATTACGTGCAGCTCTTAACGATTATATTGCTCAAGCTATTGTTGATAAGACTGTAGTTGGTGCTCACCCAATGCCTTTATATAAGGTAGTAACTGCTAAGAATATTATTAACTCCTTAGTAGCTTTATTAGCCTCTGGTGGCTCAACTAACCATACCTTACACTTAGTTGCTGTAGCTAAGGCCTTTGGTTATACCTTAACTTGGCAAGATATTTCAGACTTATCTGATGTTGTTCCTTTATTAGTTAATGTTTATCCAAATGCTAAGGCTGATATTAATGCACTACAGCAGGCTGGCGGTGTACCTGTATTAATGAAGGCTTTATCACGCCGTCATTTAGTACACGAGGACGTTAATACTGTTGTTGCAGACTTTGCTTCTCAATTAACCACTCCAATTGTTGAAGATGGTGTATTAAAGTTTGTCGATTGCGGCGAGACTAAGGACGACAAGGTTTTAATCTCTGATGAAACCAATGCCTTCCAACAAAGCGGTGGCTTAAAGGTATTAAATGGTAATTTAGGCCGCTCTGTAATTAAGATTTCTGCTGTTGCTCCTGAGCATCGCCATGTTAAGGCCCCAGCTGCCGTATTTAATGACCAGTATGAAGTTAAGAAGGCCTATGAAGAGGGCAAGCTTAATCATGACGCTGTGATTGTAGTACGTTATGCTGGTCCTGCTGCCTCTGGTATGCCTGAGCTTCATATGTTAATGCCTGTATTAGGTAACTTACAAAAGGCAGGCTATAAGGTTGCCTTGTTAACTGACGGTCGTTTATCTGGCGCATCTGGCAAGATCCCATCAGCCCTGCACGTAAGCCCAGAGGCTTTACGTGATGGTAAATTAGCTTTATTACGTGATGGCGATATGATTGATTTTGATGCTGAAAACGGCACTGTAAACTGCTTAGAGGACTTATCTGGTCGTGTCCCAGAGCATCCAAATACTGAGGCTAATGAGCAAACCTTTGGTCGTTACTTATTTAAGGTATGCCGTGACAAGGTAGGCTCAGCAGAAGAGGGTGCCACCTTCTTGTTCTAATTCGTTATTTAAACAACAACAAAAACTCACATTTATTTAAATCTAAAACGCCATGGTATCCCAAAACGACCATGGCGTTTTTTTACCCTAATCAATCCCTCCTGTACCCAGCCCATGAGCGGCCAATCTCTACACTCTACACAGCCACGACTTAGTAAGCAGCCTTTCTCTGTTGCAGTCCATGAGCGGCCACCCTTTAGACGCTGCTTGAACTTTAAACTTCACAGTAAAGCAGTAAGCTTTACTATGCGTAATTTCACAGTGATTTAGGTGTGTGATTTGTGTTAATTATGTTCATGCACATAAAGCTAGATTAGTTAAGGCTAATAGATATCGATAAGTTTTCTAAAAACAAGATATATAGGCATTTTAGGTAAATTATTTAAAGTGATTTAAAAACTTGAGGTTGATCACTGTTTAAACACAATATGTGCAATAGTTTTTTCTTGTTGTGCTAATTAAGCTATGCTAGGAAAAATGAAATGTTGCACCTATGAGTAGTAGAAAAGTACTAACAAACAAACGGTGAAAGTTAGGTAATTTCTTGTACTTAAAGCAGCATTTTTGGAAGAACATCTCTTTAATTTATTAAAAGCGATCTTAAGCGAGTTTAAGTTTTTTACTTGTACTGCTATTTAGCAAACGATGTCATTAGGGATGGTTGATTCTCGTTGGCTATTAAGATGGGAATGAGGCACTTTGTGCGCTGTTGTCTTATTTAGAGTTTAACAAGATCGCTAATTGGAGTTAAAACCAATGAGACAGCAATCCTTGCTTTGTAAATGTTTAGGTTTAGCAAAAGTGATACGCCTTAATATTGGCACTGTGATAGCTCTATTAATGGTAGGGTTAAGCTGTGCTGTTTGTTCGCCAGCTAATGCCATTATTAGATTAGATCAAAAGGGTGATCATGTTGAGTATTTACAAGCCCTTAAAGGAGTAAAACTAAAGATCATGGTCGAAACAAATAATGCTCCTTTTGCTTTTTTAGAGGGTAATTTTGCTCGTCCTATTGGCTATGATATTGATGTTATATACGCTTTGCAAAGAAGACTAAGTTTTGAGCTCGAGGAAAATCGCTTCTTTCCTACCAGTACAGAAAATGGCTTTAAGATGCTTGAGCTTAAAGAAGCAGATATCTTGATAGGTGGTATTACCTATGATGAAAAGAGACTTAATAAGTCAGAGGCATCTAAAGTAATTTTTAGCTCAGGTCTTAGCTATATTTACTCTCCTAATACCAAGAAAATTGACTCTTTGGCCTCCTTAAAAGGTTCATTAGTAGGTGTTAAGCCTAATTCCCCAGCTGAGGATTATGTAAATAGAGTTTTAGGCGGCAAGACCATTTTGTTTCACAACAGTGTGTTGGCTTTTTATGAGTTAGCCCAAGGTAAAATAGATGCTGTAGTAGCCGATCGTCCTTCCTTACTTTATTTTGCTAAGACAATGCCTATTTTCCATCTGGCTGTTTCTGATGATATTTTTGATATTTACAGTGGACAATTTGTCATTTACTTACAAAAGAACTCACCATACACCGAAATAATAAATAAAACTCTAAATAGTCTTGAAGCTGATGGAACTTTATACAAGCTACGCAAAAAATGGTTCTCAGAATAGATTACTACAGACTATATTGAGCTTAAGGAAAAGGCATGGGGCATCAACCTGTGCCTTTTTTTGTTTATATGGCTATACCTCAGAAAAAATGGTTTGGTAATTTTTTAAATTTTATATAAGATTATCAATATGATAATTTATATCTATTTGAGGGCAAGATGGAGCACTAATAATTCAAATTTAGATGGTAAAAAAAACAATTTTCTTAAAAAGCTTGTCCTACAAATTTTTTTAAGCTCCAAGCTCATTATTTTAGGTTTTATAAACAGCTCTTTGCGCTAAAAATCAAAGTTATGACACTTAATCCAAAAAAGTATTCAGGATGTATAGCTAGGACAAATTGCTAATATAATGGCCAGAAGAATTTTTTAATTTAAGAAAATGGCTTAGTTGGTCGTTAAAGTACTTGATAAGTATTTTTAGTTAGTACTTTTTGTGTGGTATTGATTTTAAATTATCTTTGCAAAATTCATTTATGTAGTTAATTTTGTCCTAATGTTTTCTTTTGGTTAGCTACAAATTTAAAAAAACATAAGGCAGAATGAACAGCCGTTTTATTGTTGCCTATACCATGAATGACATCAATCAAGGCTTTTAAGCTAGGTATGGGTAATTTAGTTGTTGAATTTCTATTGAAGATATCTACCTTTTAGGTGATTAAAAGGGGGAGCTGGTGATGAGGTTGAAGAACCAAATTTGGGCTGGAATTGTTTCCACCTTTTTATCTGTTTGTTCTCTTTCTTCTGCCCAAGCTGCAGGCGAGTTGCAACATATTACTTTATCAATTTTCGTAAATCCAGTTGGTGCACCCCAAGCCTTTTTACATGATGATTTGGTTCATCCTATGGGTGTGGATATTGATATTGTTTATGAGCTCCAAAGACGCTTAATGTTCAATATTAAAGATAACCGTGTTTATCCTCTACCACGTACTGATGGCTTTGCCCGTTTACGTAATGGAACAGCTGATTTAGTAATTGGCGGTATTTCCTATACAGAAGAACGTGCTCAAATTTATGACTTTACCCCAGTTTTTTGGCAATCTAGTTTAGGTGTTCTCTATAGCAAGCGCAGCAATATCACTAGCGAACAAGATCTTAAAGGCAAGAGAATTGGTGTTAAGGAAGGCTCTCCAGCTACTCCATATGTTGAGGCTTTGGGAGCAACACCTGTTTATTTTAATAATTTAACTTTAGCTGCCTTTGAGGTAGCCAATGGTGATTTAGATGGTCTAATTTATGATCGTCCTCCAATTAAAGATTTTGTCATGAATGTTAAATCAGCTAATTTAGATGTTACTAATAGTGAGTTTGGTCAAGAGAGTTGTATGTATGCTTTTGCACTTGCTAAAGACTCTCCTTATACCAAAATAATCTCTCAGACCATTTTGGAGATGATGGCTGATGGTACAATAGATAGTATTTTAGAAAAGTGGAAAACCAAATAATGGCCATTAGTGCACTTAATAAGGTTTTAACTCATAATTAATCCGCAATATCTAAAATAGTCGTTCAATTTGCTTCTTTGTGGGATTTGAAAAAATAACTTATCTAATTAGCACTTAACTTAATTCCTAGAAATAAGGCAGATTAGATAATTATTTCTTAATCTCCCAGAGGAGCTATTTGAAAAATAAGCAAGCAATATATTTTTTGCAATGAACAGATTAGTTTGCAGTGAGAACTAATTCTTGTAATTAATAACAACTTTTTTGTTTGGCGAAAGTTTAAAAGTTTCTTTATTATTATTTAGAGACAGATAGATATGAGAGTAGTAAAGAGAATAGGTGTATTACTGTCTGCCTTAATGTTGGGGTTAGGACTATCTACCAATGTTTTAGCAGCAGGAGAGTTAAAAGGTAAAACACTAACGGTAGTTATTAATCCCGTTGGTGCACCGTTAGCATTTTTAACCGATGACTTAGAACATCCACAAGGCATTGATGTTGATATTATTTTAGAATTACAAAAGCGCTTAGGTTTTAAACTTACTGAAAACCGTATTTTCCCTGAGGCTTTTACAGATGGTATGGAGCGTGTTCGCACTGGTAAAGCTGATATTTTGGGTGGTGGTGTTTCCTATACCGTAGCTCGTACTGAAGAATTTGATTTTTCTCCAATTTACTATGAGTCATCTTTGGCTTTGCTCTATAGCAAGAAATATAATCCTGACATTAAAACTTTAATTGATATTAAGGGTAAGACTATTGGCGTGCAAATGGGATCTACCTCTGAGCATTATGCCAATATGTTTCATGCTACACCTGTGATTTTTAATAATGTAATGTTAGCTTATTTCCAAGTGGCAAGAGGCAAAATGGATGGCATTATTTTTGACCGTCCTGAAGTAGCTGATTTTGCTCGTGTTATGCCGGCTCTAGACTTAGCAATTACCAATGATACTTTTGGTGCTGATGATTGCCAATTTGCTTTACTGTTAACTAAAGACTCTCCTTATCGTGAGATCATTGCTTACACTATGGAGCAAATGTTTATGGATGGCACTATTGATTCCATAAAAAACAAGTGGCAGGCTAAGTAAGATTTTGCTATCTAATAGTCTTAACTATTAGGTGCGTGAGCTAAGGGAGATAAAAGATAGCTTTTAGTAGAGCAAGGTCTTATTATCGTAACCTTAGATTTTATATATCTATACTAGTTAGCTAGTACTAGCTTTCAAAAGTTTATTCCCCTGTTTTAAATTAGCAAAACCTCGAGTTTACTAGCTTTAAGTAGCATTTAAGGGGGACGAACTTTTGAAATCCAGTACTAGCTAGTAATATGATATTTGGGTATCAAGTGTTTAAAGTTTTCTTAGCTGCAGAACTTCATGTAGTTAAGGTATTTTCAGTATCAAAAATAATTTTTTATTATTAGGTTTTGTTGATTTTGGTACTAAAGATATGTTTTGACACGAAACTTTTAATAGGGCTTGAGTTTAAACTCCAGAATATGGCTGGATTTAGGGAGTAGTTATCATGTCGATTATTAGTAATGTCAAAATGAGAACTAAACTCTTAATGGGTTTTGGTATCATTTTGTTCTTAACTATGTGTATTGCAACCATTTCAGTACAGGCTTTATTTGCTAGTACCAGTGTTGCTGATGACGTTAGACAATTAATTGATACTCGATTTGAGCGTGTCTTAATAGCTAATAGTCGTTTTGTTCAATCTGATAATGCTTTATCTAACTATTTAACTCCAGGCAACGTTAACGCCGATAATCGTGCCAAGTTTGAGAAAGCTTTGACTTCAGCTGCCAGTGAATTAGATAAGATTAAAGTTGATAGCCAATACTTTGGTAATTCTTTAGATCGTTTAAATCAGCTTGCAAAGCAATACGAAGAGCTTTATCACATGGTAATTGTTCCGCTAGTTGATGCAGGCAAACCATATGATGCTCTAGCTTTTTTCTTATCTGAGATGCAGCCAATTTCCTCAGAGATGACCAAAATTACAGCTACTATGAGCCGTGCGGTAGTGCGCAATGTTAAGGAATCTGTAGGTTCCTTACAAGATACTACTATGGCTTTCGTGGTAGTAGCTATTGCTGCTGGTATCGTAGTTGTAGGCATTTTAATTTCTGTTTATGTATCAGCTGCTATTAGTGCTAATTTACGTGTTGGTGTAGCTGCTGCTAACGAAATTGCCAAGAACAATCTTAATGTACCAGTTAAAATTTATAGTAAGGACGAATTTGGTGAGTTAGCTCAAGCCTTACGTGTAATGCGTGATGACTTAAGTGAATCTGTATCTTTAATTAGAAACTTAGCTTTTGACCTTAATAAAGAATTAGACGGTACCAAGAACTCTGCTAATAGCATTATGACCTCTTCTCGTGAGGCTGAACAGCAGGTTATTTCTGTGGCTGCTGCTTCTAATCAAATGGTTTCTACTACTCAAGAAATTGCTGCTAACTGTGAGCGTGCTGCTCAGCTTGCGGATCAATCAAGCAACGTAACTCAGGATAGTGTGAAGTTAATTCGTACCACTATTGAGGACATTCGTAATCAGTCTAAGTACACCACTGAAGATGCTCAGAAGGTTCAAGCTTTAGCTGAGCAAACCCAAAAGATTGGCTCTATTGTTGGTACCATTGATGAGATTGCCGCTCAGACTAACTTACTAGCATTAAACGCTGCTATTGAGGCTGCTCGTGCTGGTGAGGCTGGTCGTGGCTTTGCCGTGGTAGCTGACGAAGTTCGTGCCCTTGCATCTCGTACTAGTGCCTCTACCCAAGAGATTTCTGCCATGGTTAGCCAGGTGCAAAAGGATGCCTCTGAGGCCACTGCTTCCATGAATGAGTCTGTAGAGAAGATCAATACTGTAGCTGATCGTGCTGCTGATATTGAGAGCACTCTTAACAGCATTATTGAGTACGTAGGTCAGGTAAATGACCAAATTCGTATGATTGCAACAGCCGCCGAAGAGCAGACTACTGCTACCTCTGAGATTTCAGCTAATATGCAAAAGATCACCTCTGATACTGAGGAGATTGTAAGCTCTGCTGAAGAGGCAGTACAACGCTGTGATTTATCGGTTAACTCTATTAATGACTTAGTCGCTAGCTTAGCTCGCTTCAAGTTGCGTGAAGGCAAAATTGACTAATAGCTAGCTGTAAAAGATAGGTTCCAGCCTTTTAGCCCAAACCTATCGCCTAAAAAAGCACCTTAGAGACTCCCTCTAAGGTGCTTTTTTAATGCCCAAACAGTCCTCTATCTTACAAACTTTCCTTTAAAACACCCCCACCATCGTCCAGTCCCATCAGCCTTGCCGCCGCTGCGCTTAGCTTCTCCTCGCTGCCGCACCAGCGCCTAGTTGCTGTGCTGCTGCGCTGTTTACTTGCGCCCAGCGTCTTAACACTGTGCTGCGCTTAGCGCCAGGGTACCTTGTTCTTCACTCTGCATGCTGTGAACTACGAACGTTTAAACTCAGTAGCACTTGAAACTCTGTGCTTATTGCTCTACAGATTGCACTTATTGATAAAAGATTGTCTCTAGCGCAACGAATGGTATTTCGTACCACGTTCTAGTGCGCACTGCGCACCATGCTTTTTGTTAGTAGTGATGCAAATTGCCCTCAAATGATGCTTAATTAATAAAGTATGAAAAATTGTTTTTTTGAGTTTAATATATTTGTTGCGCATCAACTCTAAGCTAAAACAATGTAATTGGTTGGCGCTCTTAGTTAAGAGAATTCTATTTTGAGTTAGTTGCAAGCATCTTTAGAGCTACTAGATTTTAATGTACATAATTTTGGGCATGTGCCTACCATAATATTTTGAGGCTTAAGCATGATTGAACTTATTAGATTAAGAAGACGCATGCACTATGGTGTAGGGCCAATTGTGGCAATGGCTATCACCGCCATGTTGTTTTTAAGCTTGTCTAGAATTTGCCTTTCTTTATGGCAGTTAGACACAATTACAGATGTGTCTTTGGGGTGGATTTTAACTCAAGGTTTACGTGTTGATTTTGCCTCAGTCTGCGGCTTATATGCATTGCCTTTACTGATCTTATTGATAGGCTCAATGAATCCTTATGTTAGAGTGCCTCGTATCATTTTATTTATCATTAGAGTCTATGGCACTTTGGCTTTTGCCTTTTTAGTTTTTAATGAGTTGCTTACTCCTTGGTTTATCGCAGATTACGGCACTAGACCCAACCATATCTTTGTAGGTTATCTAACAGACTTTAGTGATTTAATTAGCGTTTTATGGTCAGCTCATAAGTTAGTGTTATTTAGTACTTTTATTGGTACCTTACTTAGCTTCTATTTGGGATTTAAGCTCAATAGTTATTTTATGCGTAGCTATCGCCAAGGAACTTTCAAGTACAACATTCTTGCTTTAGTTTTAACTATTTGCATTGTACCTTTAGGCATTCGCTCTAATTTCCAAGGCAAACCATTTAGTCCTGACATGCTTGAGATTAGCCAAAATAGTATAGCCAATGCTTTACCTCTTAACTCAAGTTATAGCGCTGTTTACAGCATGTTCCACTTAGATGAACTGCTCTTAAAAAACGATTAGAGTTTCAAAACAAGCATCCTATGCGCTAGTGCTGATATCTCAGCACTAGCGCATAGACGCTATCCAAGCTTACAGCCTATCACCACTCCCAATTCCCAAATCACAAGATTCAGATCCTAGATGCCATTTCAATCTAAGTTAAGAAGCCTGATTCATACTAACCAAAGGGATGCTTATTAATACTTCTAGCAGCTGACAAGCCTAAAGCCTCACCATTTTTATTGCCTTTCTTATCAAGAATAACTTTAACTGCCAAATAGAAAATACCAGTACCAAGCACAGCTTGCTTAGCAATAGGAAAAGCCCATGGCTGATAAAAACTTGGCCTGTAGACTTTACATATTAATCAACTAGAGTTTGGTCTGGGGCTGTGTTAACTAGTAATAGCGCCAGCTTGGCTGGCGCTAGGTGCTTGGTGTGGCTAGGGTGGTGGCAAGGTGATTGGGTGATGGATAAAATTGATTTATGTCGATTTGTATGGTTGAGGTAGGGGCAAGTGGGCTTTTTTGATTAGGTAGTCTGGTGGTCTTGTAAGTGCGGCTTTTATATGCTGGTTTTAAGAGTGGAGCGGATGTTGGCACCAAGGTGATTTATTTGGTAAAAAAGAGCTAAGAAAAATCGAAAAATATGCTAAAAATTTTTTTTAGCCTATGCTAAAATAGCTTGCCTTTTGCTGCAAAGGTCACATTTTGTGAATTTTGTACGAGAAATCGGAATGAAACCTGTTAGGAGATGCAATTGCCAGCAGGTGGGGTTTGCAAGAGGCGGAAGAATTTTTTTAAACCTCTTTTGTATTACACACACTGTTCTAAAACGCTCTATCAGGGTGCTAGGTGTTAGAAAAGTTGGTTAGCTTGCATCGACATTCAACCATAGTTTTATGTTAGTGCTTAAGCATCAAACTCTCGCCATGATTTAAAGCTCTTGACCATAGCTTGGGCCTGAGTAAATGGCATAAGGCTTTTGACAAAGCAGAAAAGATAACAATAGGTAACCTAAGTTATTCTTACTAACTGCCAATAGCTTTAATAAGAGACCATACTTAAAAAATTGGAAACACGCTATCGAGTGTAAGACCTGGCTTATAAAGTTAAAAGTTAGGCTGAGGGATAGCAACAAAAGGATTTTATTCAAGTTCTAAATAGCAATCATTAGTCTTTGCTATGGATACCATAGACAAAGAGAACACAAGTTTATTGATTGCCCTGTTAGAAGAGTAAAGATTCTAGGAAGTTTTCAAGCGCTTAGTTTGAAGAGTGGACAGTGGAGGCATAACCCAATTTATTTTATAGGATTATTTCATGTCTACTATTTCGATGCGCGATATGTTACAGGCTGGTGTTCACTTCGGTCACCAAACCCGCTACTGGAACCCAAAGATGAAGCAATACATCTTCGGTGCTCGTAATGGCGTACATATCATCAACCTCGATAAGACTGTTAAGTGCTACGAAGAAGCTTTAAATTTCTTAAGCTCCACTGTTGCTCACAAGGGTAAGATCTTATTCGTAGGCACCAAGCGTGCTGCTGCTGACAAGGTTAGCGCTGCTGCTAAGGCTTGCGATCAATACTACGTTGATCACCGTTGGTTAGGTGGCATGCTCACCAACTGGAAGACTGTTCGTCAGTCCATCAAGCGCTTAAAGGAGCTTGAGATCCAGGCTACCGATGGCACCTTTGAGAAGCTCACCAAGAAGGAAGCTTTATTACGTTCCCGCGAGCTCGAGAAGTTAAACCGTTCTTTAGGCGGTATTAAGGATATGGGCGGTCTTCCAGATGCCTTATTCGTAATCGACGCTGAAGTTGAGCACATCGCTATTAAGGAAGCTAACAACTTAGGTATCGAAGTTGTTGCAGTAGTTGACACCAACTCTAACCCAGATGGCGTTCAGTACGTAATTCCTGGTAACGACGACGCAATCCGCGCTATCGACTTATACTTAAAGGGCGCTGTTGAGACCATCAACGCAGCTCGTGCTGAGATGAACCGTGCTGAGGCTGAGCAACCAGTTGAGGCTGAGGTTAAGGCTGAAGAGGCTGCTGCTACTGCAGAGGCTTAATTAGTCCTAAGCACGTAATTTACGTGCTATCTCATATTAAGAGATAAAACTCTTATACCTTATAGCAAGCAACTTACAGGCATAAAACCTATATGTTGCTTGCTTTAGTCTCTAGAACAAGAAGACACGCTCATAATAGAGCATTGTACTTATCCCTATAAAAATCGACAGCAAGCTAAAATAGCTTGAAGCTTTAGATCCCATCTTTGTTCTCACAACTATTTTTCACAGTACTCCTTTTAAAATAGTTAAAATTATAAATAGTCTCATCTAAACATAATCAAAGACAGGTTTTTAAAGTAATATAGTAGGTTAATATTCTAGAGCTGCTAACAGGTTCTATTTACCAGTATCAGGCAGGAATATCCTGCCTTTTATAAATTAGTTGAGGAAATAATAATGGCTAACGTAACCGCTGCCCTTGTTAAAGAGTTACGCGACATTACTGGCGCAGGCATGATGGATTGTAAGAAGGCTTTAGTTGCTACCGATGGCAACATTGAGGCTGCAATCGAAGAGATGCGTAAGTCTGGTGCTTTAAAGGCTGCTAAGAAGGCTACTCGCACCGCCGCTGAGGGTATCATTGCTACCGCTCACGAGGGTAATGAGGTTGTTTTAGTTGAGGTAAACTCCGAGACCGATTTCGCTGCTAAGAATGCTGAATTTGTCGAGTTTGCTAACAAGGTTGCCCAAATCGCTTTAGCTGCTAAGACCGATGACGTAGAGGCTTTAAAGGCTGTTAAGTACGACGACAATCAGACCGTTGGTGAGGCTTTAACTGCTTTAGTTGCTAAGATCGGTGAGAACTTAGGCATTCGCCGTATCTTCCGTGTTTCTGGTGATAACTTAGGTATCTACGTTCACTCCAACAAGCGTATTGGTGTAGTTGCTGTATTAGAAGGCGGCGACGAAGAGACTGCTAAGCACGTTGCAATGCACATCTGTGCTTCCAAGCCAGACTTTGTAAACCCAGAGGACGTTTCTGCTGAGGTTGTTGAGAAGGAGCGTCAGATTCAGATCGAGATCGCTGTTAACTCTGGCAAGCCAAAAGAGATCGCCGAGAAGATGGTTGAAGGCCGTATGAAGAAGTTCACTGGTGAAGTTTCTTTAACTGGTCAGCCATTTGTTATGGATCCAAGCATCAGTGTTGGCGAGATGTTAAAGCAGCACGGTGCTACCGCTAAGTCCTTCATCCGTGTTGAGGTTGGTGAGGGTATCGAGAAGAAGAACGACGACTTCGCTGCTGAAGTTCAAGCTCAAATCGCTGCTGCATCCAACAAGTAATAAAGGCAAATTAAATGACTTCGTCACTAAAATCTTCTCGTCGAATTTTAATTAAGCTTTCTGGTGAGGCTTTAGGTGGTGCTACTCAATTCGGTATTGAGCCAGAAATCTTAGCTAACATGGCTAAGAGCATCATCGAAATTAAGAATCAGGGTGTTCAAGTAGCTTTAGTTATTGGTGGCGGTAATATTTTCCGTGGCGCTGCTTTGCAAAAGGCAGGCATGGATCGTACCGTAGGCGACCATATGGGTATGCTTGCAACTGTTATTAATGGCTTAGCAATGCGTGACGAATTAATTCGTCAGGGCACTCCATGCGTTTTAATGTCAGCTCAAGGTATTGCTTCTATTACTGAGCAATATCAAGCCCAGAAAGGACGTGAAATTTTAGAGCAAGGTTCAGTAGTAATTTGCGCTGGTGGTACAGGTTCACCTTTCTTTACCACTGATACAGCAGCAGTCTTACGTGCTGTAGAATTGCACTGCGACGAAGTTTTAAAGGGCACCAAGGTGGATGGCGTATATAGCGCTGATCCAATGAAAGATCCAACTGCACAGCTTTATAAGACCTTAACTTATAAAGAGGTTCTTGCCAAAGAGCTTCAAGTTATGGACTTAACTGCTTTTGCTTTGGCTCGTGATCATAATATGAAGATTCGTGTCTTCTCTATGACCAAAGATGGTGCTCTTTTAAATGCCGCAACAGGAGGGGATGAGGGTACACTCATCTCTTAGTTAAGGAGATATTTTATGGTTAATGACGTTAAAAACGATGCTCAAGAGCGCATGAAGAAGGCCGTGGAGAGCTTAAGCAGCCGCTTAAACAAGATCCGTACTGGTCGTGCTCAACCTGGCATTTTAGATGGCATCATGGTTGATTACTATGGTAGCCCAACTCCTTTACGTCAGGTAGCTCAAGTAAACGTTGAAGATGCTCGTACCTTAAAACTCACCGTATTTGATCGTAATGCTATCAAGGACGTTGAGAAGGCAATCCAAAAGTCTGAGCTCGGTTTAAACCCAGTAGTTGCTGGTGTTGATATCCGTGTTCCACTTCCTCCATTAACCGAGGAGCGTCGTAAGGACTTAGTTAAGATTGTTCGTGGTGAAGTTGAGCAGTCTCGTGTAGAGATTCGTAACGTTCGTCGTGATGCCAATCAATCCTTAAAGAATTTGCAAAAGGACAAGTCTATCTCTGAAGACGAGATGAAGGCTGGCGAAGAGCAGATTCAAAAACTGACTGATGCTGCTATTAAGCAGTGTGAGGCTGTTTTAGCTGATAAAGAAAAAGAGTTAATGGAAATCTAATTAACTCCTATAGCGATGCAAAATTTACTACATCCTGGCGAGGTAAGTGTGCCTCGCCATCTTGCTATTATCATGGACGGCAACGGACGTTGGGCTAAAAAGCGTGGCATGATGCGACTTATGGGACATCGCCAAGGAGCTAAAGCTGTAACACGTACTGTTGAATTTTGTGCGTCTCATGGTGTATCAATTCTTACTTTATTTGCCTTTTCATCAGAAAACTGGAAGCGCCCTCCTGAAGAAGTATCAGGTCTAATGGATCTCTTTGCATCTGTGCTAAAAAGCGAAAGAGACCGTCTCCATAAGAACAATATTAAAGTTAAATTTATCGGTGATTTAAGCCGTTTTTCCGACAAATTAAAAAATGCCATTGCATCATTAGAGCAGCTAACTGAGCACAATAGTGCCATGATTCTCAATATTGCTATTAATTATGGTGGCCGTTGGGATATTATGCAGGCTGCTAAGAGCTTAGTATCTGATGCTTTAGCAAACAACATTGCACTAGAAGACATTAATGAACAAAGCATTCAACAGCGTTTAGCTGTAATTGAAGATGTTGATTTGTTAGTGCGTACTGGTGGTGAAAGTCGTATTAGTAATTTCTTGCTCTATCAATGTGCTTATAGTGAGTTTTATGTGTGTGATGCACTATGGCCTGATTTTGATGAGGAGCAAATACAATTAGCCTTCACTTACTTTAATTCTCGAGAGCGTCGTTTTGGTATGACCTCGGAACAAATTGCAAAAAAGTAAAAGCTATGTGGGCATATCATTTTTGTTCTTGTTTGAGACAAGATTTTCCTATACTTTTTTAGATAAGCTGTCTTAGAGACTATAAGACAGCTTATTTTTTTATACAGTGCTAAAATATTAGGCAATTGTTAGCCCCAAATCACAATATATTTACCTAAACAGGTTAATAAGTTGTTCTCATTGCTAGCTATTTGTTAAGCTATTCATTTGCTTTTTCTTTGTGTCATAGGCTTGATATAAGAACATCATGCCTTATGTCAGATCTTATCTAAGATTTCTCATACTTTAATGAAATCTTGCCAGTTAATGCGCTTGTTTTTGGATAAAAGGAGCTCTTTGTTATGGGCGTTAGAATTGCCACAGGATCAGTCTTAATTGCTTTAGTGGTGTTGTGGTTGTTTTTTGCAGACTATGCCATTTTTACTATTGGTGCTCTCTTTATTTATATGGTCGCAGCCTATGAAATGGGCCCTTTATTAAAGTTTAAGAGCCGTATTCCATTTTTGGTAGTCGCAGCTATTGCATCAACAGTAATGTTTGCTATTGCCCCTCCTGGAAACTATATCGAGCAAGGTGTTCCACTTTATATGAAGTATTTAGTGGTAGCTGCTTTACCTTTCTGGTTTATCTCCATATTTTTAGTTAAAAGTTACCCTAATAATGCTCAATGGCATAACAATAAGGTTATCAATGTTATTGTTGGTTTGTTAATGCTTGTACCTTTCTTACAAGGTTTATTGATCTTAAGAGCAACTAACTTTGCTCAAAACTACAATGAAGGTGCCTATTTAGTTCTTTGTGTCATGGCTTTGGTATGGGCTGCTGACTCTGGTGCTTATTTTACTGGCCGTAGCATTGGTAAAACCAAATTAATGCCAGAAGTAAGTCCTAAAAAGACTTATGAGGGCATGTATGGCGGTATCGTGCTAGCCATTGTTGTTATGTATTTAGCTAAGCACTATAACTTTTACTCTGTATTTGCTCAGGATGAATTAGGCTTTTTAGTGGCTGCTTTTGGTGCCATTATTTTCTCAGTCTTTGGTGATCTTATGGAGAGTATGTTAAAGCGCTTAGTAGGAATCAAAGACTCAGGTAAGATTTTCCCTGGCCATGGTGGCATGCTAGATCGTATTGATTCTCAGTTAGCGGCTGTTCCAGTATTTATGGGCTTATATTGGCTAGTAAGTGGAGAGCTGTTCTAATGTTTGATGCTAATGAAAAATCACTTAAAAAGGTTACCTTATTAGGTGCTACTGGTTCTATTGGTGATGCTAGTTGCTCTTTATTACGCCTTCATAAAGATCAATATGAGGTTCATGGCTTAGCTGCTGCTACTAATGCTCATAAAATGTACGATCTCATTTGTGAGTTTCAGCCAAAAAGAGTGGCTCTATTTGATGAGCATGCCGCTAAAGAGCTCAAGGACATTTTAAATAATGGTCAGAGTGCTTTAGCTAGTAAGGTTGAAGTGCTCTCAGGTGAGCAGGGTGTAATTGAACTCTCTGGTGATGGTCAGGCTGATATGGTCATTGGCGCTATTGTAGGTGCTGCTGGCTTAAAGCCATTACTAGCCGCTATTAAGACAGGTTGTCGTATTTGCTTGGCCAATAAAGAGGCCCTAGTCATGTCAGGTCAATTATTCTTTGATATGGCTAAGCGCTATGGGGCTCAAGTGTTACCTGTAGACAGTGAGCATAGTGCTATTTTCCAATGCCTTCCTGCCTCTGAGCAGCTTAAGATGGGTTCTTGTGACTTAGCAGCTGTAGGCGTAAGAGAGATTTTATTAACAGGATCAGGTGGCCCTTTTAGAGATTGCCAATTATCTGAGCTTGATAAGGTTACTCCTGCTATGGCCATTAATCATCCTGTATGGTCAATGGGCCCTAAAATCTCAGTAGATTCAGCTACTATGATGAATAAGGCTTTAGAGTACATTGAAGCTCGTTATTTGTTTAATGCCTCTAAAGAGCAAGTAAAAGTTATTATCCATCCACAATCAGTAATTCATTCCATGGTTTCATATGTGGATGGCGCTATTATGGCTCAAATTGGCCAGCCTGATATGAAGACTCCTATTGCTCTTGCCATGTCATATCCACAAAGAATGACTGCTGGTGTAGAAGCTTTAGACTTTACCAAAATTAGCGCTTTGACTTTTAGAGAGCCACAAAAAGATCGTTATCCATGTTTATTTTTAGGCATGGAGGCAAGTCTTTGTGGTCAGGCTATGACTACTGCGCTTAATGCCGCCAATGAGGTAGCTGTGGCATCATTCTTAAATGAGAGCCTTCCTTTTGTTGGTATTGCCAAAGTAGTAGATCACGTACTTAATTCTATTAGTGGCTCTAGTGCCTACGAATTAGAGGAAATTCTAGCCATTGATGCTCAGGCTCGCACCTTGGCTCAAAACTTTGTTGCCTCTTTCAAATCGTAGTCATCCTACTAACTTCAATGAAAAAAGAGAGCTCAAGATAGCTCTCTTTTTTTACGTCCATCAATATCGATATGCGTCTATATTTTTTCAATATATTTTGGCTTTAAGGTTCAATTATATTTTGGGAATGTGATCGGCGCTGGCCCTTAGCAAATTAAATCTTGCACATTATGGCTACTTTGCTAATAATGAGCACCACTTTTATATGTACCTGAGTGATTGGCTTAATTTCCCTCAATAATGATTAAGGTACAACTTTGTAATTTTTTTTGCTCTAAATTAAAAAGTACCTAAGAGAAAAGTATTTTTTCATTTGTAGCAAATTTTTTGTGTTCACAACTAAAAGGAAACTCATACTATGCGATTAAGCAAGTGCAAGACTTTGCTTGCTGCTGCCTTAGCAGTGACCATTTCTATGAGCTGTATTAGCTCTGCTAACGCCGCTTTGTCCCGTAAAGCTGAAGATAATTTATTCTTTGCCTCATCTACTGAGCCTTTAGGTTTAGATCCTGCTTTAGTTGATGATATGGACTCTGGCAACTTAATTGTAGGTATGTATGAGTCTTTATTACGCTTTAAGCATGGTTCTACTGAGGTTGAGCCTTGTTTGGCAGAAAGCTGGACTATTAGCGATGATGGTTTAGTTTATACCTTTAAGCTCCGTCAGGGCGTTAAGTTCCACGATGGTACTCCTTTTAACGCTGATGCTGTAAAGTTCAACTTCGATCGTCAGAGCCCAGAGAACTTAGTACCTAAGATGTCTTATGCTCCTTTTGTTTTTGGTGATGTAGCTAAGACTGAGGTTTTAGATGAGTACACTGTACAGGTAACTTTAAAGCAGAGACAAACTCCATTCTTACGCAACATGGCTATGACCTATGCTGCTCCAATTGCCTCTCCAACTGCTTTAAAGAAATTTAATAACAACCTCATGGAGAACCCATGTGGTACTGGCCCATACAAGTTTGTTGCTTGGGATAAGGGTCAGCAAATTATTATGACCACCAATGAAGATTACTGGGGTCAAAAGCCTGCTGTACAGAACGTAATTTACCGTATTATGAAGGACACCTCCGCTCGTGTAGTTGCTCTTAACAACGGTGAAGTAGACGTAATCAACGGTGTTGATGCTAACGTAGTAGATGAGCTCAAGAAGGGTGGCTCTGAGATTTACATGCGTGACGGTATGAGCACTAACTACATGTTCTACAACACTCGTGAGGGCTATGTAACTGCCGATCCTGAGGTTCGTAAAGCTATTTCTCAGGCTATCAATGTTCCTGAGTTAGTAAATACCTTATACAAGGGCTACTCTGACTATGCCAAGACTTATTTCCCTGACTTAATGGCTGGTAACAACGATAAGATTGCCATTTCTGAGTACAACCCAGAAGAAGCTAAGAAGGTATTAGAGCAAAAGGGTGTTAAGACCTTAAAGATCATTACCTATACTAATGCTCGTCCATCCAACACTGCTGGTGGTTTAGTATTAGCTGAGGCTATTCAAGCTTACTTAGCCAAGGTGGGTGTAAAGGCTGAAATTAATGCTTTAGATTGGAATACTTACCGTGCCAAGACCTTAACTGATGCTTGGGATATGGGCTTTACTGCTTGGGGTAGTGATAATGGTGATGCTGATAACTTCATCAACATCTTAGCTACCAACGACCCAATTGTTAACCAAGGTTTATGGTTAGATCCAGAGTTTATTGAGTGCATCAAGGATGGCTTAAAAACTCCAGATGGTGCTGAGCGTGTAGCTATTTACCAAAAGGCAGAAGAGTTAATTGCTCAAAAGGCTCCAATTTTACCAATCTCTCACGCCAAAGAGCTTATGGCTCACAGCCCTAAGGTTAAGGGTGAGTTAATTCATATGAGCGTTGTTCGCTTTGTGAATATGAGCAAGTCCAAGTAATTTAAAGCTTTAGCTTAATTTTATAAAAACGTCCTAAAGGATATTAATCTTTTAGGGCGTTTTTTTATTTGAGCGCTAGCAAAAGCCCATGCTCGCTGGCCTTGATGGTGTACGCAAGC
Organism: Anaerobiospirillum sp. NML120448; assembly: GCF_023050945.1. Classification (GTDB taxonomy): domain Bacteria; phylum Pseudomonadota; class Gammaproteobacteria; order Enterobacterales; family Succinivibrionaceae; genus Anaerobiospirillum. The sequence goes on from NZ_JALKIM010000002.1 coordinate 106,177, forward strand.
TAGCGCAAGCTTGCGTCTGCTGGTGCGCTTGGCGCAAGCCAAGCTAGCGCAGGCGCTAGGGGCATGACGGTGGCGTGCCCTGAAATTACTCATAAGGTTAACTATGATCTTATCTAGTTAAGATTTTGCTAATATATGGCACTTCTATAGATTTGTAGTGAACCTTTTTTAATGAAATTGGTCTAAAATTAGCAATTTGTTTTTTATTTGGTAATTTAATGAGGATGTAAAATGACTTCGGCCTTGTGGAATTTGCTCTTTTTTGCCTTAGCCTTAGGGTTATTGGTAGTTATTCACGAGGGAGGTCACTATCTGGCAGCCAAGTTTTGTAAAGTTAAAGTTTATCGCTTTTCCATTGGTTTTGGCCCTGTGATTTATCGTCGCACTATGAAAGATGGTGCTGAGTTTGCCTTATCTTTAATCCCTATGGGTGGATATGTAAAAATGAAGGGCGAAAATGGCGATGAGGAAGAGGAACAAGGCAGCGCTAAAGGCAGCGCCAAAGACAGCCCTCATGAGATTGAAACTGATTTTGCCCATATTGTTTCTAGTAACGCCAAGGACTCTTTTAGTGATAAAACAGTAGGACAAAGAGCTTTAATCGTTGCTGCTGGCCCTATTTCTAATATTATTTTGGCTATGGTTTTATACACCATAATGAATATGGTTGGTGTAGCCAATATTATTCCTGTAGTTTCAGAGATTGAGCCAGGTAGTATTGCCTATAATGCCCAGTTAAAAGATAAAGATTTAATTAAAGAGGTCGATGGCTCAACCATCTATGGTTGGGGAGACTTCGTTACCGAAGTAATCGCTGATGTTGGTGGCCAAATCGAATTAACAGTAGTTGAGGATATGGGTAAGGGCGCTGAGCGTAAGGTCGTTTTAGATCTGAGCACTTTACATGTTGATCCAAGGCAAGATGTGCTAGAAAGCCTAGGTTTTGCTCCGCTCTTAGGAAAGTATGATGAAGCTTTAAGCTTTGTTGAAAAAGGATCGGTAGCAGATCTAGCTGGTATTAGAGTTGGTGACAAAGTTGTTGCCATTAATGGGGTGCCAACTCCTGCCTGGCCTGACGTAGTAAGAGCTATCAAACTTAATGGTGAAAAGACTATGCTCTTTGAGTATCAAAGAGATGGTGTGATCCATCAAGCTAAGATAACTCCTATTATGAAATATAATAAGCAAAAGCAAAAATACACCCCTAATATAGGTATAGGTATTGCCGTATTTAAAATAGATGAGGTAGTCACATTTACTCATTATGGGCCTATTGATGCTGTGGTTAAGGCCTCGCAAGACACCTTGCGTATGAGTGTCATGATCTTAGAGATTGCTAAGAAAATGATCTCTGGTGCGCTTGGTACAGAAAATATTGCAGGTCCAATTTCTATTGCTAAAGGTGCAGGCCATTCTGCTGATATAGGCTTTTCTGCATTTTTATGGTTCTTAGCTACTTTGTCTATTAACTTAGGTGTGGTTAACTTATTACCTATTCCTGTATTAGATGGTGGACAGCTTATATATTTGGCTTATGAGAAAATTACAGGCCGTCGCCCTAACGAGCGAGTACAAAGAGTATTGACCGCTATCGGTCTTACCATATTGATATCACTGACAATGTTAGCTATTTTTAACGATTTAGCCGCTCTTTAGGTTAAAATAGTGAATTTGCTATGAGTTGTCGGCTGGTTTTAAGGTTTGGCAATTAGCAATGATAAGGCTCGTGCCTGATGCGAGCGCTTGTCACTTTGGTATATTCATTGATGTATTACACTATTAAAACTTAGTTTGCTTAGTGTGATACGCATTAAAACGATCGGGTGTTAAACTCGTTTAATTTTTGGGTTCAAGATGTCGACAAATAAGAAGTACATAAAAGGATCTCTTTTAAGTGGACTTGCTTTAGCCGTAATGACGGTTTTTAGCTCATCTGCTTATGCAGCACCACAAAACACCCTTGCTACTAACTCTTTAGCCAACGCCTCACAGTTCAATGGCGTAGTAGTACAGGATATTAGAGTTCGTGGTCTCAATCGTGTTAGCTTGGGTGCAGTACTTTTAGCTCTTCCTATTCGCCAAGGTGATGTATTAACCAAGGATAAAGTATCTTTGGCCATGAAGCGCTTATACGCCACAGGCAACTTCTCTGATGTGTCATTAGGCTTAGAGGGCGATCGCTTAGTTGTTAATGTAACTGAGCTGCCAACTATTGGCTCTATTACTTTTGCTGGCAATGAGCAAATTCAAGAAGAGGCCTTACGTAATGTAATTGAGCAACAAGGATTACGTCCAGGTGAGCCAATTAATGTTCAAACATTACGTCAAATTGAGCAAAGCTTATTAGACTTCTATCACTCTGCTGGTATGTATCAGGCTGAAATTAAGCCTGTGCTTACTTATTTGCCTCGTAACCGTGTCGAAATTAAGATTCAATTCTATGAGGGCAAGCCAGCTTCTATTGATCAAATCAATATTGTTGGTAACAAGGCTTTTAGCGAAGATGAATTAGTTGCCCAATTAGAGTTACGTGATGATGTTCCTTGGTGGAATGTTATTTCCAACTCACGTTATGACGCTCAAAAATTCTCTGGCGACTTAGAAACCTTACGTTCTTACTACTTAGATCGTGGTTATGTACGTTTCAATATTGACTCTACCCAAGTTTCTATTACTCCAGATAAGAAGAGCCTTTATTTAACAATCGCAGTTACTGAGGGCGATAAGTACACTATTGGTAATTGCACCTTACAAGGTGATACCCTTAAGTACGGCTCACAAATGAAAGAGTTAATCACTCTTGAAAAAGGCAGCACTTATTCTGCTCGTGAAGTTACCTTAACTGAGAAGATGTTAACTAACTACTTAGGTAAGTTTGGTTATGCTTACTCTAAGGTAGTAGCTGTACCTGAGTATGATGAGACTAATAAAGTTGTAAATCTTAACTTTATGGTTGAGCCTGGCCAGCGTGTTTATGTAACTAATGTAAATATCACTGGTAATACTCAAACTGATGACACTGTAATTCGTCGTGAAATCAATCAGATGGATCAGACTTGGCTTTCTAATGAGGCTGTAGAGGCTTCTAAGGCCCGTTTAAATCGTACTGGTTATTTCGAGACTGCTGATATTAAGACCAAGCGTGTTGGTGCTAACGGTGATACTGTAGCTTTAGACGTAACCGTAAAAGAGCAGCCAACTGGTAGTATCCAAGGTGGTATTGGTTACGGTACCTCCTCAGGCTTTATGCTTCAGGCTGGTATTTCCCAGTCCAACGTATTTGGTTGGGGTTCTAGTGCCAATGTTAGTGCTTACCAAAACGATTATCGTGAGCACGTCGAGCTTGGCTATACCGACAATTACTGGTCTATTGATCAAATCTCTATGGGTGGTCGTGTTTATTATGACAACTTCCATGGTGATGATGCTGATGTGGTTTCTTATGACAATCAAACCATTGGTTTAGATATCAGCACTGGTTATCCAATTTCTGATAATGTATATGTCACCTATACCTTAGGCGCACAAATGCTTGATATTAAGTCTAATAAGATCTTCTTACAAGCAGCTGACTTCTGGCGCACCTATGGCGAGGGTGGTCTATCCAATGACTTTGTAAACTATACCTTCAGAGTTAACGTAAATCGCAATAATCTTGACCGCAGCGTATTCCCAACCTCTGGTTCAAGACAAAATGCTTCTTTATTTACCACTATTCCTAAGGGCTCTGATTTACAGTACTACAAGATTGATCTTCAGACCTTCCACTACTTCCCTCTAAATGACAATCGCGATTTCATTTTTGCTATTAGAGGTCGTGGTGCTTATGGTAATGGTTATGGTACTGTGGATGGCTTAAAGCAGAAGCTACCATTCTTTGATAACTTCTACTTAGGTGGCGATCAATGGTTACGTGGTTTCGAGCGTAACAGTATCGGTCCTCGTGCACTATATCCTGCTGAGGGCGGTAAACTTACCATTGATGATGACGATAATTTAGGTGGTAATGCTTTATGGGCTGTTTCTGCTGAAATTATTGTTCCAACCCCATTCATCTCTGAGATTTACAAGAGCCAGGTTCGTACCAGCTTATTCTTAGATGCAGGTTCCTTATGGGATACTAACGCCTCTGATTACACTGCTGGTTACTCCAACGCTCCTGATTACTCAGACCCAATGAATTACAGTGCAGCCGCTGGTGTTTCTGTAACTTGGATGTCTCCAGTAGGCCCATTATCATTTAGCTTTGCTCGTCCTGTTAAGGAGCAAGAAGGCGATGATAGCCAGGTATTTAGTTTCGACATTGGTGGTCGTTTCTAAAAAGTATTTAGGATTAGTCAAAGATTTTTTAGTACTAAAACGGAAAATTATGATGTTTAAGAAAATTTTATTAGCCTCAGCTTTAAGTGTTGCTTTATTAGGTGCTACTCAGACTGCTGCTATTGCTGCACCAGCTGCCAAGAGCCCAACCATCGCCGTAATTAATCTTCCTTTAATTATGAGCGAAATCCCTCAGGCTAAGGCTGTAGAGGAGGCCTTATCTAAGGAGTTCTCCGCTCGTGAAAAAGAGCTTCAAGATATGCAGCAAAAGGGCACTAAGTTAGGTCAGGAAATCAACTCTGGTAAGTACAAGGGCAATGATCTTGTTTCCAAGCAACGTGAAATTGCTCAACTTCAAGCTGACTTCCAACTTAAGGCCCGTGCTCTTCAAGAAGATCAGCAAAAGCGTATCCAAGAGGAAAATCGTAAGTTAGCTGTGAGCGTTCAAATTGCTATTGATGACATTGCTAAAGAGCGTGGCATTGACTTAGTATTACGTGGTGAAGGCATTGCTTACACTATCGAAGCTTTAGATATCTCTCAGGATATTATCAAGCGCGTATCTGCTAAGAAGTAATTTTGTAAATCATTCTCTTTAGTGGTTAAAGAGAATGATATTAAGATCAAACACTAAGTTAACTTTATTAGTTTTTCTAAGCTACCTTGGTTAGGAAATTTTTATCTTATTAGTCCTATCATGGTAGCTTTTTTGTTGGTTGAACTTGAAGGAGGGTAGACCCATGTTAGTTAAGGACATAGCCGCACAGCTAAATGCCGAATTTATTGGTGATGGACAGGTCGATATCGTAAAAGTAGCCAACTTAAAGACTGCTAAGGCTGGTCAGATTAGCTTTTTATCTGATGATAAGTATCGCTGCGTGCTAGATGAGACCAATGCTAGCTGTGTCATGATTAAGCCTGAGTTTAAAGAGCATGTTAAGTGCAGTGCCATTATTTTAGCTGATCCTTATTTAGGCTTTGCTCGTGTAGCTCAAATGCTCGATACCACTCCTGCTATTGCTACAGGCATTCATCCTACAGCCTATGTGGCCCCTGGTGTAACCTTAGGAGAAAATGTTGCTCTTGGTGCTCATGTAGTAATTGAAGAGGGTGCAGTAATTGGGGATCATGTACAAATTGGTGCTAATTGTGTAATTGGCCCTAAGGCCAAGATTGGTGCTCATACTAAGCTCTATCCTTTAGTAAGCCTTTATCACGATTGTGAGATTGGCTCTAACTGCTTAGTACAATCAGGTACAGTAATTGGTTCTGATGGCTTTGGTTATGCCAATAATAAAGGACAATGGGTTAAAATTCCGCAAACTGGCCGTGTGGTTATTGGTGACTTTGTCGAAATTGGCGCTAATACCTGTATTGATCGTGGTGCCTTAGACGACACTATTATCGAGTCTAATGTAATTATTGATAACCTTTGTCAAATTGCTCACAATGTAAAGATTGGCTATGGTACAGCTGTAGCTGGTGGTACTACCTTTGCAGGTTCTGTAACTATTGGTAAATACTGTATTATCGGTGGCACCTCAGTATTTAATGGCCATATTTCTATTGCAGATCAAGTAACCATTTCAGGTATGTGTATGGTTATGCGCTCAATTAAGGAGCGTGGAGCTATTTACTCCTCAGGCATTCCTGCTCAAACTAATAGTGAGTGGCGTCGTACTGCCTCCCGTGTGCTCCATATTAATGATATGTATCGCAAACTAATGGAGCTGGAAAAGGAAGTTAAAAGCTTAAAAGGTAATTAAAAACGCTTCTTGGCGTTAATTAGCGCTCTATTTTAATTTTTTGTAGTCAAAAAATGGTATGATATGAGCGCTAAATTGGCTAATAAATCATGTTCTTTATTTGCAAAGAGCAAATGAATCGACATTTTAAATTTAGCAAGAAGCTATCAGCTAATTGGCAGTATGCATTAGCCTTGTAATAAAAGTTTATGTATAGTGCCAACTAGCTGGTGAAATTGTGGTGACTATCAAGGTGGAATCAAGTGACATCTAGTAACGAGAATACTCAAAAGAAGACCTTAAATGTTGAAGAGATCATGGAGCTCTTGCCTCATCGTTATCCGTTCTTAATGATCGATAAGGTCGTTGACTACTCCATTACTGAGGAGCACAAGACCCTTAAGGCCATCAAGAATGTAACTTTTAATGAGCCTTATTTCCAAGGTCACTTCCCTGGTAAGCCAATTTTCCCAGGTGTTCTTATTTTAGAAGCTATGGCTCAAGCCACTGGCGTGTTAGCTTTTACCATGGTAGGTAAGCCAGAGCCTGGTGAACTTTACTATTTTGCCAGCGTTGATAATGCCCGTTTTAGAAGACCAGTTGTACCTGGTGATCAGTTAGTTCTTGATGTTGAGTTCTTCAAGGAAAAGCGTGGTATTGCCAGCTTCAAGGGTGTAGCAACCGTTGATGGCGAGGTTGTTTGCTCTGCTGATTTAATGTGCGCTAAAGTACGCAGCTAAAGATTGATTGCAGCACAAAACTAAAAGATAGCAGCTTATTGCTGCCTAGCATTTAGCTTTACAAGGGGATGTCTGATGGCTAATAGCGAAGCTTCTAGTGCTCATAAAGGAGAGGAGTTAACTGGCTCCAAAGCATATCCGCTTGTCCATACTTTTGAAGGACAGAGCACAATCTCATCTACTGCTAAGATTGCCCCAAGTGCGATTTTACGTGGCAAGGTAGTCATTGGAGATGATGTCATTATTAAAGATAATGTCATTATCGAAGGTGAGGTAACCATTGGCTCTGGATGTGTTATTGAGCCTTTTTGTGTGATCCGTGGCCCTAGCGTTATCGGATCCAATAACCACTTTTATCAGTTTTGCTCTATAGGTGAAGCTAACCAAGATCTTAAATATAAGGGTGAAGCAACCAAGCTCTTAATTGGAGATGATAATACCTTCCGTGAGCACTGTACTGTGCACAGAGGTACTGTCCAAGGTTTAAGCGAAACCAAAATTGGTAGTCGCAACCTCTTCATGGTTAATGCTCACGTAGCTCATGATTGTATTATTGGTAATAATTGTATTTTTGCTAATAACGCAACTTTAGCAGGGCATGTGGTCATTGGTGACTATGTAATTTTTGGCGGCTTATCTGCTATTCACCAATTTGGTAGAGTAGGCTCTCACGCTTTTGTAGCTGGTATGGCTGCTTTAAATATGGACGTTCCTCCATATGTTATGGCAGCAGGTCACTATGCCAAGCCTTTTGGTATTAATAAGGTAGGACTAGCTCGTAGAGGTTTTTCTGAGAGTACTATTAGTGCTATTAAGAAAGCCTATATGATTATCTACCATAAGCATTTAACTATTGAGGAAGCTATTCCTAAGTTAGAAGAGCTTGCTCAAAGTGAGGGTGCTGTTACTCCTTTATTAGACTTCATTAAAGAAAATGGACGCGGAATTGTGCGCTAAATTTTCTATTGCTTAATTGAAAATAAGAGGCTCCTAGCTAACATGCTCTTATTAGAGTTTAGTCAGGAGCTTTTTTATTTGTCTAAAGAAAACTTATATTTAAAAAAATATGATGTTAGCTAAGATTTAACTAAGCACAATAAGCTACTATCTAAAAATATTACAATTTGTTAAATTGTGGCAAACTTTAATTTTAATTGTAGGTCTGAATTGAATGTCTGAAGTTAATTGCAACCCTCACCTTTATGCCATCATCGCAGGTGAAGTATCTGGAGATACCTTAGGTGCTGGCTTAATGAAGGCAATTTTGCGTCATGATCCTGAGGCTAAATTTATTGGCATTGGTGGTCAAAAGATGATCCAATGCGGTATGGTTTCAGCATTCAATATGGAAGAGCTTTCGGTAATGGGCATCTTTGAGGTGGCAGCTCATGCTATTCCTATTTTAAAGATCCGCTCTGCCATTACTAAATTGCTCTTAAAAGAACGCCCTTGCATTATGATTGGCATTGACTCTCCAGACTTTAATTTGTCGGTTGAGCATGCTTTGAAAAAGGCGGGCATTAAGACTGTTCACTATGTGTCACCATCAGTATGGGCCTGGCGTGAAAAACGTATTGTTAAAATTAAAGCCTCTTGCGATGAGATCTTAGCTTTATTGCCTTTTGAAAAGGAATTTTATGATCGCCATGATATGCCTTGTACTTATGTAGGTCATACTTTGGCTAATTCTATTCCTGTCAAAATAGATCAATCTTTAGCACGTGAGCGTAGTGGTCTTTATAAAAATTGCGTAGATGGTGTACCTGGTAAAGTGTTAGCCATCTTGCCAGGCTCTCGTCGTGGCATTATCAAGCGCATGTTGCCTATCTATGCCTTAAGCGCTGCTTTACTCCATGAGAAAATTAAAGATTTAAGCTTTATTAGCGTCGCTCCTAATCGTGATATTGCCTTATTGATTAAAGATATTTGGTTAGAGTATTGCCCTCAATTATCTTTAACTGTCTTTGTAGGAGACAGCCAAGATGTGATTGCCTCAGCCGATGCCTGTTTATTAACCTGTGGCACTATTGCTTTTGAAGCTATGTTATTAAAGTGCCCTATGGTAGTAGCCTATAAGGTATCTCGCCTGAGCGCTGCAATAGCTCGCCGTTTGTTAAAAGTTAACATGTACTCTTTACCTAATCTCTTGGCTAAAAGAGAAATTGTTAAAGAGTTAATCCAAGAGGATTGCACTCCTATTAAATTAGCTCATGAATGTATTCGTCTGTTAACCTCAGACAACTTATTAATGAAAAAAGAGTTTACTACCATTCATGAGTCTATTAAGACCAATACTGATGAGCTTGCAGCACGTGCTGTTATGCGCTTAGTTGCTCAAGAACAGCAGCAATTATCCTTAGGCCTTAAAGATGAACTTGGCAAGCTTACTGCCGAAGAACAAGCTTTAGATAAGCTCTCCTTAGTTAATTACGCTAAAAAGCCAAAAGAGCTCGCCCTTCAAAACGAAGATCAGGCAAAGTCTAACCAAGCCGCAGCTGCTCAAGACCAAGCAGCCACAGCTGACCCAGCTGCCTCAGCTGGCGCTGATTCTGCTGAGGCAGCCGCTGCTAGCGCAGCAGATGCTGTTACAGCTGTATCATCTGCGGACACTGCTGATGCTTTAGTAGGCTCAAATACCGATCTCAATGATGGGGTTGATACTAACTCCAATCAAAGTGCATCAGGTAAAAGTAAAAGAGCTAAGCGTAAAAGTAAAAGCAAGAGCAAGAGCAAGGCCGATAGCAATGCTAAAGAAACTGAGGCTACAGCTAATAGCACCACTTTAGCTGCCAGCGATTTAAGCTCTAACGACGTTAATCCAAGCTCACTGTCCATTAGTTTGGAGGTGGCACAAAATGCAGCAGGATATCGTAACTTCTTAGACAAAACCAAGAGCGCAAGCGCAGCTGCCAGCGCCAGCGCAGGCCCTAATGCCAGCGTAACATCCAGCGCCAACGATAGCTCCAGCGCCAGTCAGGAGCTGGGACTGCCAAGCGTCAATGATGCAGAGGTGCCTTTAAAGAATGGCCTAGACGATAAGACAGTTAAAAAGTTGGAAAAAGAGGCTAAAGAAGAAGCTGGCTTATCCTTAAGTGAAGTGCTATCCATGCCGAATAAAAGTGCTCGCAGTAAAAATCGCGATATAGTTAAGCGAGTAACCCAAAGAATTTAATTAAGATACAGCCCCTTGTTAAGGGGCTGTATGCTTACTACCCAATAGTAAAGGTGAGCTTAGGAGCAACCAAATGGCCAAAGTACCAGCTAAAGAACCATCTCTTAATGATGCATTACAAGGCGATTTATTTGCTAATGCTCTTACAGGCACTCCTACTAAAGATCTGAAAGATATCCTGTCAGATGGCGATAACGCTAAGGCAAACACCAAGCTAAAGACCAAAGCCAAAGCCAAAGCCAAAGCTAAAGCTAAGGCCAGCGCTAAAGATAAAAGCACAGCCTCTGCTCCTGTTCACTCTCAATCTCAGGATAAATCCCAAGCTACTGGCAATAGCCATAACAAAGCTCAGGCTAAGATAGAAGCTAAAGCCGATACTAAAGCAGACTCCAAGTCTAAGGCTAAAAATAAGGATGATGCCAAGGGTGAAGCCAAGGCTAAAGCTAAATTAAAGGCTAAGCACCAGGGCCAATCCCTTGCTAGTGGTAAAGATGATGGCAAGAGCAATGAAGTGCTTTTAGATCCAAGCTTAGAGCTGATAAATAATTCAGCTCAGAGCTCTAATGCTACAGCTCCTGCTCGTACTAAGGTAAAAGCTAACAAGCATGCTCACCATGCCAATAAGAGCCAAGATAAAGAGCTCGTTTTAGGCTCTAACTCTAACGAGCTAAGCAATAGCGTAAACATGGGCTTGCTAACAGATACAGAGCAGACTTTATTGTCCCCACTGTTTAGTGATGTGCTCTCAGAGCAAAATATATTAGAGGAAAGTAAAGACTCCTTACTTACCCCTCATATGTCATCCTTATTAGAAGGGCAAGAATTAGAAGGGCAAGCACTTGAGTCTGAGCTAAAGATAGTAAGCTGCACTGAGGTTAATAGCTCTGCTAGCGCTAGCGCCAGCGCCAGTTATAGCGCCAGCGCTAACACTAGTGACAGTGACAGTGATAGCACTAGTGCTAGCTCCAGTGAGAGTGCTCAGAGCCAGAGTGATGCCTCTAATAGTGATACAAGCCATAGCGATACTAAGGGCAAGAGCAATGAAAGTGTGAAGATAGAGCTTGGTTTGGGAGCTTTAGGATCCTTAGGGGCTAACCTTCCTGATAGTGGTGAGTTTGAGCTTAAAGTACAAACTTTACAGGAACTGGAGGCTTTAGATAAAGCATCAGGCCAAGATAAAGCTGATACTGAGGACAATAATGCCAAGCAAGGAAGCTTATTCTTAGAGGGCTATGTTGTCGGTCAGGGTGGTTTGTTTGATGATGTTAACGATGAGGTTGTTAATAATAACGACGACATTGAGCTGGTATATGTTCCTTTAAAAGAGGTATCTTTACAGGAAAAATTTAGTGATGTGCTTGCTCCATCAGAAAACTTGCCAGAGCTAGGAGAGGATGAGTCCGACTCTGATGTTGATATTTATGCCCCACAAGAGCCAGCCTTTAATTTTTTTGAGCCATCACTAGACTCCTTGCAAGCAAGTCAATTCCCATCTTTAGGCGCTGAGGCTAGCACCCATACGAGCGCAGGTGGCAGTGCTAGCAGCGCTAGTGCTAGCACTGGAGCTAACGCTGAGGTTAAAGCTATGGGTGAGGGTGAAGCGGTGATTATTAATCATGAAGTAGAGAGTGATAGCACTATGGCAACTAAATCTCAGGATGATACTAAGGTTAAAGCTACAGCTACAAGAAAGGCTAGGGCGGGCGCTAAAAGCAGAGTAAAAGCTGACTCTAAGGATGGAACTGGCGCTGGTGCTGATTTAGTCACTCAGGTGGGAGCTGACGCTGGCGCTGATGCGGAGGCTGGTGCAGGTGCAGGTGCGGGTGCTAAGACAAGCGCCAAAGCCAAAGCTAAAGTGGTTTATGAGCCATATGAGTATCCTATTGACCCTAAAGTTTATGCTGTATGTGGCATTGATGAGGCTGGACGTGGCCCGTTGATGGGTGATGTGGTGGCTGCTTGTGTAATCTTAGATCATAACCATATGATTGAGGGCTTGAATGATAGTAAGAAGCTTACGGAAAAAGCTCGTGATGCCTTGGCTCCTATCATTAAAGAGCAGGCCATAGCTTATGGTATTGGCCGTGCCTCTCCTCAAGAAATCGATAGTTTGAATATCCTAAATGCTACTTTCTTGGCTATGCGTCGTGCTTTTGATGCTATGCAAAAGTCTTGTAATTTAGCTTTAATCGATGGCAATAAAATACCTAAGACCTTTAGTGATATTCCTATGGTTATGGAGGCTGTGGTTAAAGGTGATGCTAGAGTGGCTGAAATTAGTGCTGCGTCTATTTTGGCTAAAACCACCCGTGATGCTGACTGCTATGAGTTAGATAAGCTCTATCCAGAGTATGGCTTTGCCAGACACAAAGGTTATCCAACTAAAGACCACCTTGAGGCCTTAGCTAAACTACCAATATTGCCTTGCTATCGCAAAAGTTATGGCCCTGTGAAAAAACTCTTGGCTGGCAGTCAAGATGAGGTAGAGACTATCAGTCCTAATGTGCAAAAGCGCTTAGAAACAGCAAAAGATACCAAACAAAAGAAATTGGATGAGTTGCTAACAGAGAATACCTTAATATCCCTTGATGATTTTGCTTAAGTCTGGGGATTCGTTGGCTGACACCTCCCATGGGCAAGCCCATGGGGTTCCATATACAAACTTCCCTTAAAGAGAAAAACATCTATTTTTATAGATGGCTTTGACTAAAAGTAGTCGCTTGTTTTAGGTAACTTCTTATCCTTGCGGATGACTTTCTTGCGAAAGCAATTGGTGAGGAATGTCATTCTCACCAAAACTTGTTATTAATTGAAAGTGATATCAAAGTTAAATACCACTATTAAACACATTGATTTTATGTGCCTTGATATAAGCAATTAAATCTTGCTCATTCTTCAGAAATCGTGCAAATTCGGATTTACACTTATCTTTATCAATAGCCTTACTATCAAAACTATAGCAATATAGTAAAAATGATGAGTAGCAATCTCTTTGAACTACTGTTCCATCAGACAAAGTAATCATACGATCAGACAGCTTTCTTTTAGTGTATGTATCAGCTGTATGATCATACTGGCTAGCTCGATAGTTTCTAGGTACAATGATAAACTGGCCACCAGTATTAAGAAACTTTTGCTGAGCATGAGCCCAAACATATCCCATACAATACTTGTAAATCGAGCGACCAAATCTTTTCATTAACTTGACCCTATATTCACCAATAAGTGAATAGTTGAAATCTTGTTTATCAAAAGATTGAATTGTAATCACAGACTGAGCTTGATTAGAGCCGTTTGAATTGCTCTTAATAGCAGATGATTGCTGTTGAGCATTAGACTGAGCTCCATTAGTATTTAGCTCCACTGTACAGCTTGTATTGCTGTTAGCTTGAGCTTGATTAGAGCCGTTTGAATTGCTCTTAATAGCAGATGACTGCTGTTGAGCATTAGACTGAGCTCCATTAGTATTTAGGGCCACCGCACAGCTTGTATTGCTGTTAGCTTGAGCTTGGTTAGAGCCGTTTGAATTGCTCTTAATAGCAGATGACTGCTGTTGAGCATTAGACTGAGCTCCATTAGTATTTAGGGCCACCGCACAGCTTGTATTGCTGTTAGCTTGAGCTTGGTTAGAGCCGTTTG